>JAGRNC010000238.1 GCA_020440935.1 Leptospiraceae bacterium
CCGGTACTTCCCAGAACATTGCCGAATCGCACTGCGATGTAGCGAGTATCTGGATAATCCTGCTGGGCATCGGTACAGGTCATTTCGCAAATTCGCTTGGTGGCCCCCATAACATTCGTTGGGTTTACAGCTTTGTCCGTGGAAATTAGAACGAATCGCTCGGCCCCATGGGACCCGGCCGCAGTGGCCACGTTTCGCGTACCCCCAATGTTATTTAGAACAGCCTGCCAGGGGTTTTGTTCCATCAAAGGAACATGTTTATAGGCAGCGGCATGAAAGACAACTTCCGGGCGGAATTTTCGAAATACTTCATCCACACCCTGCTTGTAGCGGACATCCTGGATGATATAGTTTACCGACACGCGCGGGGCAATCTCTGACATCTCGCGCTCAATTTCATACAGAAAGAGCTCGGTCATCTCAACAAATATTAAGCTGGCCGGGTTGAACGCAGCTATCTGCCGGCAAAGCTCCGAGCCGATGGATCCGCCTGCTCCTGTTACGAGCACCCGCTTTCCAACCAGCATATCTGCCATTGCCTGACGGTTAAGCTCCACTGGTGGTCTACCGAGCAAATCCTCTGGACTTACCGCTTTTAGCTGATTGGCAATCACCTTGCCGGTGACAAAGCTGCTGAGATCGGGTAGCCGCTTTACGTGAACTCCCAGTTCGGCGCACGAATCCACAATCTCCCTGATCTTTCGATTCGTAATGGTGGGGATAGCAATGAGGATCTCGGTGGCGCCAGTGGACCGAACGGCCCTGGGCAAGGAGGACATGCCTCCCAGAACGGGCACTCCATGAAGATATTTTCCGCGTAAGGCAGGTTCGTCGTCGATGAATCCAACCACTCCTATGTTCAGGGCGGGATTGTTCTTGAACTCTCGGAAAAGCTGTTCTCCGGCTCGACCCGCGCCTACGATAATCGCCTTTGTGCCCATTATGGGGCGAACGCTATCTCGAAGGATTCTGTAGCTAAAGCGGACACCGCCAAGGCCAACTATGAGCAGGAGCCAATCGATAACGAATATACTTCGGGGAACTCCCTCCAATCGATTAAAGAGAAAGATGGCAAGGGCACTGGCGCTCACTCCAAGACAGGAGGCAAAGAGAATCCGAACAAGATCAGGGATACTGGAAAACCGCCAGATTCCTCGGTAGAGGCCGGAAAACCAGAAAACAGTCATCTGCACCGGTAGGGCTATGGCCACGGTTACCCTTAAATAGGGCAATTCCAGAATTGATAAAGCAGTTCCATCCAATCGCAATAAAAAGGCCGCAATAACCGCAAAAGTGGCCAGCGCGGCATCCACCACCATGACAACCGGTACTTTGATACGGGGTAGGAAAAGAAAAATTCTGCTAAGACGAGCACCCATTTAGACCAATAACAAGCAAGACTCCAAATCTATCACCGAAAAGCAATCAATACTTGGACGGAGGAAGGCCGGCACGGAGCCGAAAAAAGAAACAAATCAAGCCCAAATAGGTGAAAATAACCAGGAGCCATCGAAGAAAGTCCAATCTCCAGCCAATCCAAACCAGAAGGGCTATGGAGACATTTACGCCAATGAGCACCCATAGGAGTGATCGGTGACCATACCGAATGGCAAAGTGCTGATATCCATGTTCCCTATGGGCCAAATAGAAGGGTTGCCTCCGGATTATTCGAGTTAGCAATGTCAGGCTTGCATCTGCCACAAAAAAGGCCGGAATGAGGAGCGCCAGCCAGGGTTGTTCTACAAATGCCTCCAGAAGAAAAAAGCCCAGAACATAGCCGATCAGGTTACTGCCAGCATCTCCCATGAAAATCCGAGCACGAGGAAAATTCCAGAGAAGAAACACGGAAAGAAAGAGGGCCAGCGATTCCAGTAGCCAGGAGTTCCATCCAGCAATGTACAGAACCAGACAAAGAAAAATGCCCTCGGTTGCAGCAAGTCCGTCCGTACCATCCATGAAGTTGAATACATTAATGAAGTACAACAGCCCGATCGCCAGAAAAGGAAACCATAGAATGTTAAAATCGGGATGCTGGTCCCGAAATACAATAAGTCCAAGTCCCACAGCCAGAAATTGAATCACAATTCTGTAGCGAGCCCGAACTTGAATGAAATCATCCAGGAGTCCATTGCCCCAGGCGAGAAGGAGACCAAGAAAGAACAAAGTTTCATTCGTGTTCCTGAACCCTGGGTAGAATAGACGCTTCGCGCCGTCAGTCCCGGACTGGAATCCAGCGGAAGGAAAAACGGAAACAACCGCTACCATTAGAATCAGGAGACCGCCAAAGAGGAGGCCCCCCGCTCGGGAACGGGGCGATGTATGGCTGGACCGAGCATTGGGCTGGTCCAGGAGGAGAGACGGAAAGAGTCCACGAAAGATTGCAAAGACGGCTATCGCGAGGGCAACCTCACAGAGAATCAATACATCATGGTGATTCATGGGCCAGAAAACTGGTTACCATGTCTTTCAGGCCTTCATCAGGAGTCACACGGTTTTTCCAACCAGTGCCGCGAGCCGTTGAAGAGTCCACCCGCAGCGAAGCAACCATTCTGGAGTAAAACGGAGTTGGCCGAAACAATAGAGATGGCACTTTTATTAATTTCGATTTGCTGCCCATCAGTTCGATAATTCGGCCGAGCAAATCAGACGTGCTCACATCCAGGTCCGAAGGCAGAAAGGCATAGTAGGAATGATTCCGCGCGATCGAGGAGTCCACCGCCAATAAGCCGCTCGCAAGTTTGAGAGGTGAACAGGAGGCCAAATGTATCAGGAATGCAGCAAGATTGGAGGCCGAAATCAAAGACCGAATCCCGTGACAGCCTCCGAACGGCAGCGGCCAGCCCTTTCTAATCAGGTTCATCAAGCGCAGTAGATTGCCTCGGACACCGGCCCCGTAGACCAGGGGCGGCCGTACGACGATCAGCTCTGTACTGGAACCATGCAGTTCGCTCGCCAGTGCAAGCTCGCCCCGCGACTTCGATTCGGCATAAACTCCGCTTGGATTCATCGGGTCACCGGCTTTGAAACCGGACGATCCACTGGTCTCCCCATGCACCTTCACCGTGCTTACATACACAAAACGCCGCAAACCTGCTTTGCGGGCGATATGTGCGACCAGGCCGGGGGCTACAACATTTGCCTGCGTGTAGAGTGAGGCATGCTTGTCGCCCTGAAGGTCCATCCGGTGGGCAAGACCGGCGAGATAGATAATTGCATCAGATTTCTCAATGAGCTCCCGCACCTTATGGTCTGGTTTCAAGAGATTCGAATGAGAAATAGTGGAATAGCGTTGCCCGGTTTCGTTCAAAATATCGCAGACATGGGTGCCTACGAACCCTGTGGAGCCCGTAATTAGAAAGTGATCCTTTCGGCTACTCAATGCTCTTTCCTCATTTTCAGCAATTACCCTAGAACTAATTCGTATATCAATGCGAGAGCTCGGTTGAATTCTATCTTGTTCTTTGGAAACATTTGCTTCTTGACCTAAAATATCAATGACGATCACAGCCGAATCTGGCTTCTGGAGCGAGGATAGTGGCTAGATGACGAGAAATTATAAGGACATTACTTCGAATGAATTGAATTGCGCGGCAAAACATGCCGGTAAATAGCGGTTGCCTGCCGGACCATCGTCGCTTCGGTGAATTCGCGTTCGGCTCTTTCCTTGCCCCAGGAACCCAATCTTTTCCTCAGCGCAGAATCAGATAGCAATCGGCTTATCGCTCTCGATAAGGCTCCTGAATCTCTCGGTGGAACTACCAGACCGGACCTTTTGTCCTGATTCACATAGTTGACTCCATTTCTAAGATCGCAGCAGACTACAGGCTTACCACAAAACATTGCGTCCCGTTGCACAAGACCAAAAGCTTCGCTTGGCTCCACAGAAGGCAAACAGAACACATCACACAGATGCAAGAGCGCCAGTCGGTCTATTTCGCTAAGCCGACCGGGAAGAATTACTCTCTGCTCCACTCCTTTCGCAATGGCAATATCCCTATAAGTCCCGGTTAGCGGACCTTCCCCTCCGATGACCACCATGGTCTTGGGTGGTAATGCCGCCGTCGCTTCCACCAGATACTCAAAGCCTTTATAATAAACATGTCGGCCCAGGGCGAATACCAGGAAGCTCTTTCCTATTCGTTTTTGCCATTCCTTCATGGCCGCGCGCACATCCGGAGTTATTCTGAAGTCCCTGGGATTGGCTCCCAGCGTCAGTACATATCGTTTCGATTCCGGGCAGGCGTCAAGCTGCGAAGAACTGCTAAAGTGCGCAGGAGTTGCTGCGGCGACTACACTCGCTCTTCGGATCAGCCGATCAATAAAAGGTCTGAAAAAGCGAAGCAAGAATTTTTGGCGTACAATATCGCTGTGCCAGGTAAGCACTATTGGTTTTCCGGCGGGCAACAGAAGAGCGGACATTACCGACAGCGGATCTGGCAAATGGATATGGATAATGTCATAGTTTCTGGCCAATTTCATCAATGCGATTGGAAATCCGGGAGCTACCGCTGTGGATGCAACAATTCCAAACCTACGGACAGAGAACACTCTAAACCCCTCAGCGGCTTCATGCTCACCAGGACCGATGCTCCCCGCTACCAGGTTATCAGCCTCGATGGCGCGCGAAGAGACTCGGCTGAGGCCGGTCAGTAGTTGGACGACATGTGTTTCAAGCCCGCCGGTGGCCGGGTAGAACCGTCCAAGGTGAAGTACTTTCAAAGGTTTTTTTGCTTTCATTCTGAGGA
>JAGRNC010000023.1 GCA_020440935.1 Leptospiraceae bacterium
CGCATCGGAATCCATAGCGGTCCAGTCGTGGCCGGAGTAATCGGAAAGAAGAAATTCATTTATGACCTCTGGGGCGATGCGGTGAACGTGGCCAGCCGCATGGAATCGCATGGAGTAGTCGGTCGGATTCATACCAGCGAATCTGTGGCTCAGCGGTTGCAACAGAGCTACGCAATAGAAGCGCGGGAGCCGATGGTCATCAAGGGCAAAGGAACGATGCAGACTTATTTTCTTAATTACCGTCTTTCCAATTGAATCCATCGGCCCACGTCGTATATCTCGAATTTACCGTCCGCGCGATCCACTGGCTATTTATACTTACAAGGCAAAAGAACCTCGCTGGCCTCGCGAGGGACACTGCTCCAGGATAGAACCAGGTATTCGAGGTATCCAGAGCGTCTCCTAAACACTTAGGCGAGGGACGAGACTCTGAAATGGGTGTTCCTTACTACTCAGGGCTCCTCCGAAATAGCGCACAAGACCAGCTTGCTTTCTGGAGTATCGATTGGGTCGCATAGGCAAAGGGACGGTGGAAGCGATTGGGATGTTGCGGCCTGGGAACCGAGCAACCGGTTAGATGTCGCCGCGCCCTACGTTCCTGGTAATGCCCTTAGCCCAGGACCCTCAGCGAAAAAGCGGTGGACATGGGCATCGATCTTGAAAACACCTTTGATGGCTGGAGGGCCCTTTGCCATGATGTTGACTATAAAGAATAATAGCTCCATGATCCTGGTTCTGCTCCTTGGTGCGCTTTGGTATGGCTGGGTCTTTACACAATACTCTCCAGATACAAGTATTCGCTCCGATGGAACTATAAAATATAAGAAGATTGTGGACTGGACTGAATACCGCGACTTTTACTATCACTACCAGTATCGGGAATTAGATCCGGAAAGAAGGGGTATTTCTTCCATCCTGTCGGGATCTGCTCCTCATCGAGCAACGTACAAAGGACATGAAGTAATCACCTATCCGGAATTCTTTACCATTTTGGGCGCGGTGTGGCAAAGTGTTACCTCTCCCCATTGGCTTTTCTTAGTCCCGGTATTCTTGGGTATGCTTGAGCTGGCAGGATTCGTTTTTCTGGCTCGAAATATTATAGGGCTCACCCATACGATGAGTTTTCTTGGCGGAGCAATCCTTCTCTTTGGCACGCCACAATTTCTGTTTAACCTGCAGTTACAGGAAGTTGTACTGGCGAGTAGTCTAACCCTCTGGAGTATCTCCCTCCTTTCCCTTAGCCGCAACCGCCGCAGCTCGCTACTGGCGATGGTTGCCGGATTACTCCTCGCCATGGCTTTTTTTAATCGGCAGGAGGTGATCTTTGCAGGATTCATATGTTGTGTCGCTATATTGATAGTTTCGGAGCTGGATGACGACTTCGGTTTCGAATTAAATTTGGGTCGAATCTGGAAAAGGCACGGTTTGGTTTTAACCTATGGGCTAACATTTCTTGGCGGATTCGTTCTCTATCTGGTCTATAACCAGGTGTATTTCGGAGCACCACTTGGAGTGCGTTATTATGCCGTCCTCGACGCAGGTTCCGGCTTTGCCCATCGATGGCACATATTCAGTTCGCTTATCTTTGGATCTTTTGATTCAAGAGCTCCGGTGCTTGGGCTGCTGGCACAGCTACCGCTATTGGTCCTCTTACCAATTCTTTATTTCTACGTGCGAACCGAGCTACGGGGGCCCATTCGCTGGATAGTGCCCTCTTCTATGGTAGGAACATTGCTGATATGCCTGGCTTCGCCAAACGATTCCTGGGGTGGCACCTGGGGACCAAGATTCACCATGGTCGTCCATGGCATTCTGATCGTTTCCCTGGTTGCCGTATTGGAAAAAGCCTGGTTTCGTTTTCGAAGAAATCGCTCTCGAATACTTCTCCTCGGTGCCGGAGTGGTATTGCTAATTGGAACCCTTGCGGTAACCGTGATTGGATGGAAATTAGAGAAATTTACTATCAGTTACGTTGAGGAACTACAGAATGATATTCACCAATTGCATGGTGCCCCCATACTGGCGGTTTCAGATATCTACTATTATGCCGGGCTGACCATATTGGATTCTCCGATGCTGGAGGTGAAGGGAGGAAAAACCATGGCATCTGATGTGGACTATTTCCTCAACCGTGCCAAAATAATGGATGCCGGCGACTTTGTTGTATTTCACTCTGATTTTTTTTCCGAAAAAGAAAAATCCAAATATTCGATGTTCGAATCAATTCTAGAAAAGAAAGGGTTCGTGTTGAAACCGATTTCGGAAACCTCGCCGGGGCATGTACGCTTTCTTAAATTGCAGGCATCACCCAATGCGAATGTATCAAGGGCGCTCTGAATGCAATCCCCCGTGCTCCTGCCTTCGATTCCAGCTAAAGTACAGACCAAGCAATCCCAGAGGCACTATGCAATAGGAAACGCCCTGCATTCCCCGCATGAACATCTCGGCTTCATGCATTGTTAGCGCACCGCCATCGGGGAATCCATTTTGCTGCGAAAAGATATGAAATAGAACACCAGAGAATGCCACTCCCAGACTCTGACCGGTATACCGGAATAATCCAAGCAGGCCAGCTGCGACTCCTCGGCGATGAGCGGAAACGCTCGACATAATGGCATTGTTGTTCGGCGCAAGAAATAGGCCCAGCCCGCAGCCAAATAGAACAATGCGCCAGATGACATCGAGGTAATCCATTTGCAGGTGGATCCCCGCGATGGCCAGTTCACCTGCCATTAATACAATGAGCCCGGTACTGGCCACACCTCTGGGTCCGAACCGATCGGAGAGCTTACCCGATATTGGCGACAGAATCATCAAAGTTAGAGGTAATGGGAGAATAAATATGCCTGCGGTCTGAGCGCTCAATCCGCGCAGCCCCTGCCAGTACCAGGGAAAGAGGAAAGTCATGCCCGAAAGCGAGATAGTGGCAAAGACTCCGGCGATCTGACCAAAAGTAAAACCGCGTACTTGAAACAATCGAATATCTATAAGAGGATGCGGATGGCGTTGCTCCATGCGATACAGGATGAAGTATAACGCGAAGCCACCAAGGATACAAACCAATACGGTTTCATCGCCCCAGCCAAGATGCGGGCCCAGGGTAAGGCCAAGCAGCAGCGAAGCCGATCCAGCAAGCACAGTGGCCGCTCCGGCCCAGTCCAGAGGTTCTCGTCGGCGGTGGGATTTTAGCGGAGGAAGGACAAAAGATGCAAATATGACGCTCAAAAAGCCGATCGGAACGTTAATTAGAAAGACCGAATGCCACTCGTAATGAGTTACCAGAAATCCCCCCAGAGAAGGTCCGATGGCTGCGCCACCGCTGACCAGAATGGCCTGCAGTCCCATGGCCAGCCCGCGTTTTCCCTCGGGAAATGTGTCTGCGATAATGGCCAGCGTGTTGCTGGTGATCATGGAGCCGCCCACGGCTTGAAGAACACGCCCCAGTATAAGTGTATTCATCGAAGATGAATAAGCGCAGAACAGGCTTGCCAATGCAAAAATGGATACTCCAGACAGAAACAAGCGCTTTCTTCCCAGGATATCGGAAATTCGGCCAAAGACTGGAACCAGCCCCGTCAAGGTGAGGGTATAGGCAATGATGCTCCATTCCACCTGCGCCATGGAGGCATGCATGTCGCGGCTTATGCTGGGAAGAGCAATGTTCAGGATCGTAACATCGATTACGACCATAAACAGGCCGGATGCAACAGCCAGGAGCACGAGATAGGGGTTCGAGAACTCTTCCGAGGGCAAGGAATCGGATCGCCGAGAAAACATAAACCAGAGTCTCTGCAGGCCGGTAGGCTTACAACGGAATCACCGCTCCAGGATATGCCGACTAGACCCAGTTTGGTTGAGCCCAGGTCAGTCTCCTGGAGCTGTGAAGCCAGCCCCCCGGTAAGGCGTTTAATTGCCTGGAATCTTCGGTTGAATCTATGGCGGCTTTCCAGTTTCCTGGGTCATGCAAAAGGCCTCTGCATTGATTACCGGCGCCGGCGGCCAGGATGGCTTCTATCTGTCCGATTATTTGAATTCAAGAGGCTACGTGGTATATGGGCTGGACCGTCCTGATTCCTTGCATAGGCTTGAAAACATAGAGGAGCAGAACCGAACATCGATTTCGCTGTTCGAGCCGGCCGCACTGGAGCAACTCATCAAGAGGATCAACCCTGGCGAGATATACCATTTAGCGGCGCACAGCTTTGTAAATACCACGCCTTCCGAAGAGCGTTCCATCCTGCGCAACAATCTGGAGGCCACGCACAACCTGCTTTCTGTATGTCGCGAGGCGGCGCCGAACAGCCGATTCTGCCTTGCATGCTCCGCAGAGATTTTTGGGAACGCCGATCACAGCCCTCAATCCGAGGACTCTCCCATACGACCATCGAACATTTATGGGGCGAGTAAGGCTGCCTCGCATCATCTTGTAGGTGTGTACAGGCAGCAGGGGTATTTTGCCGTCAGCGCCATTCTATTCAATCATGAATCTGCTCGTCGGGGGCCCCAATTCGTTACGCAGAAAATTATTCAGACGGCGGTTGCGATTAAGCGGGGGCAAGCGTCGGAGTTGAAGCTTGGTAGTATGGATGCAGTGCGCGATTGGGGCTACGCTCCCGATTATGTAAAGGCGATGAGCCTGATGCTTCATACCGATCGGCCTGCAGATTATGTAATTGCCACCGGCCAGGGGCGAACCGTTCAAGAATTTGCCGAACTCGTATTCAAAAGGTTGGACCTTCCTCTGGAAAGATATCTAGTTATAGAACCATCCTATATGCGCCGACCAGAAGCGAACCCCCGCATTGGAGATGCTTCCCGAATTCGCCGTGAACTTGGCTGGGAACCGGAACATTCCTTTGAGTACATGGTCGACGAAATGCTACAAAAGGCTCTGAAAGAAGGGTAATCCTCGCCATTCCACGGTTAGTAGCGCCCAAAATTCGGTTGCCGGGTCTGCGCCCACGGTAGATCCAGCAGAATGTCTGATACGCTCAAACGAAAGCTAGGAGTCTGGACCGCAACGTTTGCCGTCTTTGCCAGTATGATCGGCTCCGGGATCTTTGGAAATACCGGTAAGGTCCAGGAGTTTGTGGGAGATCCATTAATGGTTATGGCTCTCTGGCTTTTCTATGGAGTCGTAGCAATAGCGGGTGCGCTTACTTATTCCGAACTCGCAGCCCGAATGCCAGAAGCTGGTGGCGAATATGTCTACCTTCGCAAGACATTTGGTCCTCTCTGGGGATTTCTTTCCGGATGGATTTCGCTTATTGCCGGCTTTTCCGCGCCAGCCGCTATCGCGGCTTATCTTTCTGCCGAGTACATGGGCGCTCTGCTTTCCACTGCATTTCCAGGAAGCTCCTTGGATCTGCTGTTTCAAAACTGGAGTTTTTCTGTGGGCCTGGGATCCTGGGCTTTAGCCATTACTTTTAAGCAAATCTATATGGTGGCGCTGATCGTACTATTTAGCGTATTTCACGGAATTGGCGTCAAAAAGGGAGGTTGGATTCAGAATGCCCTCACTGCTTTGAAGCTGGCCATTGTACTGATTTTTCTTTTTGGCGGCATGGTTGCGATATTTATGGCGGACGGACCGGTGCACGATCCGCTCAAATCGAATGGCGTAGAATGGGCAGGCGTGGGTATTGGTCTGCTCTGGGTGCTCTATGCCTATAGCGGCTGGAACGGCGCCTCCTATCTGGCCGGCGAGATTGAAAATCCGGAACGAAACGTTCCGCGAGCCATGATGTGGGGCACAGCGCTCACCGCCGTACTGTATGTGCTGTTGAATCTAATGTATTATCTGGCATCGCCCGCATCTGCCTTCTCGGGATCTTTCACCGTGGCATCAATCATATCGGAAACTTTATTTGGCAAAGGCGTGGCGGTATTTTTTAACATCTGTTTCTGCCTCATACTTCTGTCTACTTTGTCGGCACAGGTTATGATTGGGCCGCGCGTCTACTATGCGATGGCTAAAGATGGAGTTTTCTTCAAATTCGCCAGCACCATTCATCCCAAATTCGAGACTCCTTTCTACTCGATCATTGTGCAGGGAGTGCTTTCCATAGTTTACATTCTGAGCGGAAGCTACTACGACGTAATGACTTACATGGGATTCTCGCTTTCCATTTTTCCTTTTCTGACGGTGGTGGGCCTGTGGAAGCTACGAAAGAATAACCCCGATGCGCCGTACAAAGTGCCATTTTATCCCTGGACTCCACTGTTCTTTTTACTGGTCACTTTGATCATTATCATTACCAGCGCCGTTCACGAATGGGATAAGGCGCTCTTTGCGGTAGCCGGTATTGCCGTGGGCGCACTGATCTATTTCTTGATGCCCTATTATTCCCGAAGGTCCAGGGGCCGCTCCGAGGCCTGAGAAACCAGGTGCCAATCCCGACCGCATTGGGCAGTACGTCTCAGTGGGAAAGGTAGCCGTATTGCTGAAGCTTGCTGGCCAAAAACCCGCTGGCTTCGTTGGATTCGATAATGTCCATGCTGCGATTGTCAGCATGGACGGTAATTTCCAAAAAGGAACATGCGCGCATTTCCAACCGCGCAAAACTATGTAGTAGCGATACCCGGGTCATGGCGCGCAAATGAAAGCGAAACCCTGCGCTGATTGGCTCTACTGTATCAATCGCTTCATGGACGGCTCTTGCCGCAATTTTGTAATCGTTTCTTTCCTGTTCATCGAAACTGGAAAAATCCGCTTCGGGTAGCATGGGCCATGGAATGCCTGGTTCGCCCAAATTGCAATGTATTCAATAAACTTGCGTAGAAGAGGAGTATTCGATCCCGCGAAAAACGATTGCCATTCTAATTTGCGCATGTTCAGGTAGCGCTTCAAACTTTCAGGAGGATTCTATGTCAGAACGAGCCAATCAAATGCTTTCCGATTTTCAACAGGACGATTTTACGATCAAATTATTGTCCGCACTGGGCAACATAGTTCCCGGCGCCCCCGGATTCAAATTCTACAATTCCTTTGAAGACGGTGTTCGTTCCTACGTTCCCAATGCCAGTCCAGAAGTTATCGCCCGGGCAAAAGAGATCGCAGAGTCCGAAGAAATGCAAGATGCCCTGAAAGTAATGGGGTATATCGACACCAGCGATAAGGTTATTGCTGGCTATGCAGGTATCAAAAACGTACTGAGTTTATTTGGCGGCGGAGGCGGCGAAAAGAAGCGCACGTTCGAATCCGATCCGCAACAGGCACTGGATGCCGGAGTCAAAGCGCTGGCCATAGCCTATGCTGTGTACAAACTGATTCCGGGCGGCGTAGGCGAAAAGGTCTCCGAGTTCAAAGACCTGGAAAGCGGCAAAGAGATGGCTATCTACTTTGCCTCTATAGAAGTTGCATTGCCATTCCTGGATAATGCTGTGGAGGGCGGCGCCGGACTCATCCAGAAGCTAATGAAATCCAATAGCGGCATCGCCGACAAATTCGGCTCTCTTGCAGGCGGCGGCGCCGAACAGGCCACTCAAATGCTTTCACAATTATCGGGACCTCTGGATCAGTATGTGAATGTGGCCAAAGACCATGCAGGAACCATCGCCGATAAGGTAAAAAGTTATCTCCCGGCCGCAGCCAATGTTGCGGACTCGGCTACCGGGGCTGTGGCCACTGGAGCCGACCTCTTACCGGTCTGGACCTACCTGGGGGCCCGCCTGGTTACCGAAGTCGCCGCTCGTCGGGCAGCGGCTGGCTAGATTCCGGCTGCCTACCCAGGATTCAACCATCTCAAATGTTCATTCTCTCCTGCGCTGGCTTTTGGCGGCGCCGGAGGGATGCCTGGCTTTAATAGACGCCGCTGCAATCGATTCGCAGTGGCGTTTTGTTTTATTCGGTCGAGTTGACGGAGCTCATGCCGCCTGGTTCCTTGGAATCATGGAATTGAAAGTTGCCGGTATGAGTTGTCAGCATTGCGTGAAGAGCGTCACGGAAGCGGTGCATTCTGTGGTCCCGGGCGCGTCGGTGAATATTGAGTTAGCCGAAGGCAGCGTAAAAATCGATGGTTCGGCAGACGACAACCGCCCGGCCATAGTGCAGGCCATTGAAGACCAGGGCTACGAAGTGGCTGCCCAGTAATTCCTTTCGGATTCAATCGGCTCTTTGTTGTAACCAGGCCGGAAGTTTTCTGGCGCGTCGTCCAGGTGGCGCGCTATTATGATAAGATACAGCGTCGTTCCGCGTTAATGCCGCCTCCATTGGGACTGCCGAAAATTGCACCAATTCTGCAAAAATCGTTGCGAATCCAAACTCCCGGTCTTTCCGTCGCTCATGATGAAGCACAGATGGATAACCATTTTCCTTATACTGCTGTTTTTGACACCTGCCATCAGAGGAGAAAAAAAGCCGGCCGGTCCCAAAGTTACTGATAAGCCTCAAGACACTCAAGCGCCCGCCAGCTGTGCCTGCAAACAAGAGCAGTCGGACGCCGAACAGAGTCGGAATCGGCTCCTGGGCTGCATCGCAGGTATGAAACGCGAGTATCCGGGCATGTACTACGAGAGCAACCTGGACGTATTTTACCGTAAGTGCTTTGCATCCCATATTCCCTACATTCAGTCTAGCGTTAGATGCGAGCAGCGTTGCGGCGGACGAAAGGCTTGTACCGATGAATTCAATCTGCAAAAAAAGGATCTCAACGGCACCGTAGAGGTCTCCCTGGATGACCATGCCGGGTATGCGTTTGCCACAGAAATGAAGAAATTACTGGCGCAGAAGCTGGCCGGCCTGGGTCGAATGTGCCTTACCAAATAGGAGCGCGGCGCATAAGCTAGCCCAGATCTTCCCGGGCCAGACTCAGAGAAATCAAGCTTTCCGGGATTTCCATTCTAGTATTGAACTCAATGCCCGCAAATACATAGGGCACCTGCTCGAGTTTACGAAGCGAGAACCAGACGGCTTTGCCTTCGAATGGAAATTCCAGGCGAATACCCTGACCAAGAACGCGACCAGTCACCGGTTGTTTGGCCTGCATGGCGGGCTGATCCACCGGTATCACCACGCAAAGGCCGTGTTCGGAAATGTTCTGGAGAAAACCAGAAACATTATCTCCTAGCTCAACTGTAAACTGCGCCAGATCTCGTGGGGCCCGGCGCTCGCTTCTTCGATCGGATGCATCCACGATCGCGAGCATACACGGTCCTTCTCGCAATTCAATCCAAAATTTTTGCAATCAGACCGGGCAACTCCGACGGTTGCCGGGCCACGGCATCAGGGCCGGGCGGTTGTTCGGCATAATACCCGTAGCCTGCCCAAATGCTGCGAATGTTTGCATTCCTGGCGGCCACAATGTCGCCTGCGGAATCGCCTACCATGATTGATCTGGATTGCACTTCCGTTGCATCGCAACCGAGGGTCCGAGCGATTTGTTGGATTCCCGTTTTGAGCGGCAAAGCCGATGGCTTGCTTTCGGGCAAAGTGTCGCCGCCGTAGACTAGTTGGAAGTGCGATGCAATTTCCAGTTTCTCCAGGAGCAATTTAGAGAGGCCCTCGGGCTTGTTTGTGTAAAGCGCCAACGTGTAATCGCTGGCGAGTTGGGCGAGGCATTCTGCCATACCGGGATAGCACCGTGTGCTCTCATTGATTCGCCTGGAGTACTCCAGGGTGTAGATTCGATCAAGCTCCAGAAGGATCTGATTCTCATCGACGTAGTTGCCTTCCAGTACCGAAGGATCGGCCAGCGCTTCCGGGAAGCACTGGCGATATAGAAAATCCATACCTTTGATTACGTATGGAAAGAATGATTCGGTCGGCCGTTGTTCCAGTCCGAGTTGGTTTCGGATGCTGGCCGCTGCATTGGCCATATCTGCTCGGCTATCCTCAATGGTTCCGTCCAGATCCAGGAAAATGAGACCGTTCAAAAAGGCAGACACAGATTGTGACTAGTTACTTCCCTGGTATTGGCCCGAAGCTTTTAGAGTTTCCATGGATCCTTTTCCATCGCCATGCTCGGTAACGCTTCGCTTTCCATCCCTGGAACCTTTGTAAGCCGTAAACGGACGGCCGTTATGCGACCGCACCACATGAGGCACTCCGGGAGGGATGACCAGGATATCGCCACCCTCAATTGTGACTGGATCGTCGTCAAAGTAGAAGGTGATTACTCCCGAAACAGCGCCACGAATTTCTTCGTAGTCGTGGCTGTGGCTACTTCGCTCAAACCATGGATCGCAAGTTTGCAGGTCGTAAACCTGAAAACCGTAGCTGGCCAGCTCCCGGGAAACGCTTTCCTCGGTTGGCTCCTCCCGGTGTGGCCATTTGTAAACTTTTACTCCAGGGTGCATATTGCTCTCTAGAAATCGTGGGGACGAAGCGTGGATCGCTTATTGTCCTTGGTTCTTTTCACGGCCTGATCGATCAATTCGTAGACCTTTTTGTTTAATTCTTCTACGGCATCCGCAGACACCATGCAGCCTTGTGATTTAATGTACGCACGAGTCTTGCTCGCAACAACCAGCTGTTCTCTTTCTTCGGACATGAGGTTCTCCTTTTTCGTTTACAGGGGAAACCACTGTCGGCATCCAGTGCCGTAGCTCCCTTCGACAAGGGTTTCCTGCCGTCGGGCCGATTTCAAGAGAAATTCAAGGATTGTTTGGGGTATGAAAATTGGCATTACCGGCGGGGCGGGCTACATCGCGTCCCATATTGTGTGGGATCTGCTGGAATTAGGCCATGAAATTGTCATTCTCGATAATTTGAGCACCGGCAATCGGAAGAATCTCCCCAATCTAGCAAACTGCACATTTCTAGAAGGAGATGTGGGGCGGCCCGAGGACCTGGATCGCTTCCTTCCCGGGCTGGATTGCGTCTTCCACTTTGCCGCCTGGAAGGCGGCCGGTGAATCCATGGTTCTGCCCGAAAAGTACAGCGCAAATAATGTCCGGGGCTCCTTTCTTCTGATCGAGCGAATGCTCGCTGCCGGTATTACTGCTCTGGTATTTAGTTCCAGCGCCGCGGTGTATGGGGATCCCCAATATGATCCCATCGACGAAGCCCATCCCCGAGTACCGGTAAATTACTACGGATTTACCAAATTATTGATAGAAGAAAACCTTGGCTGGATGGACCGACTCAAAGGTTTGCGATTTGCAGCACTTCGCTATTTTAATGCAGCTGGCTACGATGTAAAAGGCAGAGTCCGCGGACTGGAGCAGAGTCCGCAGAACTTGCTGCCCGTGGTGATGGAAGTGGCCACCGGGCAGAGGGAAGAACTGCAAATCTTTGGCGACGACTACGATACGCCCGATGGCACCTGTATCCGCGACTACATCCATGCGAACGACCTGGCCTCCGCGCACATTGCTGCCATGAATTACATCGTTGAGCAGAAAAAAAGTATTACCGTGAACCTGGGATCGGAAAAAGGTCTGAGTGTGAAAGAAATCCTCACAGCGGCCAGGGAAGTGACAGGCAGAGAGATACCTGCGCGCATCGTGGAGCGCAGACCCGGCGATCCTGCGCGATTGGTGGCAAGCGCATCGCGGGCTCGCGCTCAGCTGGGCTGGCAGGCCAGGCATTCCGATGCAAAGACTTTGATTTCCAGCATGTGGGATGTGTACCGAGTTCAATGATACGTCGCGCCATATTTATCGTACTGATCTTACTGTGCTTTTGCTCCCGGCAACAGGATCTGATTCAAGAAGGCGAAGAATACATAAAGGCCGGCGACGTGGATCGGGCCATGGAGCGATTTGAGCTTGCTTCGCGATTTGCGGACACTCCGGAGGCGCAGGCAGGCGTAGGATTGGTGCTAAGCCTCAAGCGAATGACTTCGGTGACCGGGCTAACCATGATGGAGAAAGCGCTGTCGCGGAAGTTCGACCTGGATCTTCTGGGCCGACTATTCACTTTGTATCTGGATATGGGACTTTCCGACCGAGCCAGCGCATCCATCGGCGCAACGCGAATTGGAGAAGACCGGTACTTTCTTCCGGAAGTGGAGATATTACGCAAGACTTTGCAATGTCTGAATGGAACCCGCGATATCGATGGCGATTCCATTCGTGCGGTCAAAACCGAATCGGTGGAATACAGTTCTCGGAGGCGCTCTTATGCGGCTCGCTGCGACGTTGCGCGCTTAATCCGTAAAATCGAAGGCTACTATCCATACAAACTCTACCGGGGCAGGGGACAGCCAGTGGGCGATGTGCGCAATCCAGCAATCTATTACCTTTTGAAAGAGCCGGAGGCGCAGAAGTTTACGGACGGGGTGGAGGCCTGGCAAAAGATTCTTGGACTCAAGGAAATTACGCGCTGTGAGATTTCAAAGATTTATGCCATACCTGCCGACGCCTTGAAGGTGGATGCCACGGTTTGCCGCGCGAAGTATCCACAGTCCCTGGTGATTCTGCGGGAACGTCCCCCGGAGCTAAAAGAAGAGGAATTCTTCCATTTCCCAGAGAAACTGTTTGATGATTCGCAATTTTATCCCGAATTCCATAAATTACCGGAATACTACTATCCGGGTTCCCCCACCGAGGACCGCTCGGAAGACTCCCGAAACGACCCTTGACAGCGCATGCGAAAACGCTACTCTGACATTATGAGTGCAAAAACGCCCGCTGTTTTAGTTCTGGAAAATGGACAGTATTTTGAAGGATTTTCCTTTGGCGCCGAAAGAGATGCGCTGGGAGAAGTATGCTTTAATACATCCATGGCTGGATATCAGGAGATCCTTACCGATCCCTCCTACAGCGGACAACTGGTGACGCTCACCTATCCTATGATTGGAAATTACGGCGTGCATCCGGATTACAGCCAGTCCTCAAAGATTCAAGCCGAAGCGCTGATCGTAAAGCGCTACGTTAATCATCCGTCCAACCACATGGCGGAGAAGACTCTTCAGGAATATTTAATCGAACAAAACACTCCGGCCATCGAGCGTATAGATACCCGTAAATTGGTTCTTACTCTTCGAAATGAAGGCGCCATGCGCGGCGGCCTTTTTCCGGGGCAACGTTACTCCGAGGGACTTCTGGAAAAGGTACGTTCCATTCCGCAAATGCTCGGCCAGGATCTGGTATCTCGAGTGAGCGTAGAGAAACCCTATGTCTTTGGCGCGCAGGGCGGAAAGTATCGCATCGCCGTTATGGATTTTGGAGTGAAAACGAATATACTACGTTATCTTAATGAAAGCGGATTCGAAGTGCACGTCTTTCCTGCCTCTACACCTCTGGACCAGCTCAATGATTTCGATTGCTACTTTCTCTCCAACGGGCCCGGCGATCCAGAGCCTGTGACGTACGCTGTGGAGACTGCAAAAGGATTGCTCGCCACCGGAAAGCCAGTATTTGGAATTTGCCTGGGACATCAAATTATTGGCCTTGCCCGGGGGTGGAAAACCTTCAAGCTAAAGTTTGGTCATCGCGGCGGTAACCAGCCCGTCAAAGAAATGAAAAGCGGCCGGGTAGAGATTACCGCTCAAAATCACGGCTTCGCCGTAGAGGCCAATGAAAAAGAAGGGAACTTGAAAGTTTCGCATGTGAACCTGAATGATCGCACCATCGAGGGCTTCTACAACGATGATTCCTACTTGATTACCGTGCAGCATCACCCGGAAGCAAGTCCCGGGCCCAATGATTCGGCTCATATGTTTAAAGACTTCTTCTCCCTGGTAGAGCAATATTACCAGAAGAATGAAAAGGCCAGCTAAGAAAGGTTTGCTGGCTATGTCACCCATGGCCGGCGTCTCGGATAGCCCGGGGCGAATCATGAGTCGACGGTTTGGCGCCGACTTTACGTTTACCGAATTTGGTAGCGCCGATTTTATTGGAAAGCGTGATCCGGATACTCTAAAGCTATATTCCTTTCAAACGGAAGAGCGTCCCATTGTATTTCAGATCTTTGCAAGCAATGTAGCTTCTGCCCGCCGCGCCGTACAGGTTCTGGCCCCCCTCCAACCCGATCAATTTGATCTAAACATGGGATGCTCGGTGAATCGGGTGGCCATGAAAGGGGCCGGGGCTGCACTGCTCAAGACGCCCGAAAAGGCTGCGCGAATTCTAGAAGCAATGCGAGCGGAGAGCGGGCTGCCGGTCAGCGCCAAGATTCGCATCGGTTGGGAGGATTCGGA
>JAGRNC010000239.1 GCA_020440935.1 Leptospiraceae bacterium
CCTCCAGAAATGGATTTACTAGCTCGGCTTTCACTGACCCTGGGGAGGCGCCTGCTGGGCCTGATCCTCAATTTTGTGGAACCGGAAATCGCCCCGCTCGGACTCAGTGCGCACAAGGTATCGATAGAACTGTTCGCGAACGCGAGCCGCAACTTCCTGCTTCATGGACTCCGCATCTTTGGCGCTCATAGGCACCTTCTGAATGCCCTGGATTTCCAGATAGATGGTGGCTTCGCCATCCTGGTAGGGCCCATAGAAACGCCGCTCACCGGGCTTGTATTTTGCCAGATCGCTAAAGAAATCCCCGGAGGCCAGGTTCGCCGCCGGACCTCCCGGCACCGTAACTTGCGATAGAGCTTCCAGCGCCACCGGCGGCGCGGTCTGTGCCGCTATACCAGTAGCTTCGCTTACTGCGCCCAGGCCTTCCTCGGGCTTGAGACGCGCCAGATGCTCTTTGGCGCTAGCAAGTAGATCCTGCTTCTTCTTGGTACGAACACGATCCATGACCTGCCCCTTGTTCTTATCCAGTGGAGGTATCGATGGATCTTCCTTTTTCCAGGCATCGTATTCCTTTTGCAGATCCTGCTCGCTTACCTGTACCCGATCGTCGAACCTACCGAGCAGCGATGTCTGAGTAAACCGAATGATTCTAAGATTGATTTTGGTTTCTCTGGCCAGAGTTGCGGCCTCCACCAGGGATGGAGAAGCATTTACGGACATGATGGTCTGCTGCGCATTCTGCGCGCTGGTGGCGCGACGACGGAAGGAGACCGGGGCCATCCCAACCAGCCTGGTGTAGGCATCCCGCACAGACATTCGGTCGTCTTCGAAAGTAGAGCTATCCTGGGCCGCAATTTCTCGGGCCGCTTCCACAAGCTTCTTTTCCATCTCGGCAGACGTAACATCGACGCCCATCCGGCTGGCAATTTTAGGAAGCACATATAATTCCTGGAGTCCATTCTGGAGGCATCCATTTAGAAAGAAGTCGGGCACCTGGCCAAACTGAGCAAATCGGTCACGGCAGGATTGCAGAGTGCGGCCGTACTCTTCCTGGGTTACCTCTTCGCCATCGAATGAGCCGTACTGGGTTCCGCCGGTGAGGATGGACAGAATTTGATCCAGTGGCTGGCGGGAAAAAGTTACCCCCATCATCAGCACCAGAAACAAGACTATGGCTCCGACTCCGATTCTTTTTACGTATTCCAGGACATCTTTCACAGGGCGATTTTGGCGGGCTGGAGACTGCTGACCAGTCGAAAAACGCTTCAGATAATAACAGGGTGCAGGGATAATAGAAATGGATGTACTACCTGGCCATAACTTTCATTTTCCTGGGACTGGGATGTCTGCTGTATCTGTTTATCGTACGCACTTTCCAGAAGGCTCAGGAGCCCGAACAATCCTTCGGATCCTCGGAAATGAAGGAATATGGATTTGACGACGGGCTAGAGATGCCCTCTCCGGCGGATACAGAACGCCCCGATAGGCATTCGGAGCAACGCTTGCACGGAGCCCCGCCGCGTTCGTATCCTGAGGAGCGAAAAGGGACGGGTTCGCAACTGAGCCGATCGGCCCCGGAGCAATCGGGTTCCGGATGGTACAGGGAAGCGGGAATCCAGCCCGATCGCGAAAGTGTGCTGGCTACCCAGCCGCGACGAAAGGAGCGATTCGAAGGAGTTCTATTTCTCGATGAAAGCGGCCAGGCCGTGTCGGCTGCAGAAAGCGGTCACCGGCTCAGTCCGGATCTATTTTCTCGGCTCCGTCGCCTGGGGCCCTGTGAGGTGCAGTACAGCGATCGAAGTTTCTTGATCCATAGCGAATCAGCCCGACTTCAATACCGGGTGGACGATTTACGCCAGATTTTGTTTCTGGATAGCGGATTCGCTTTTATTCCCGAAGCCGGGGGCAATGCTCCCCTCATTTTGACCCGGGAAGTGGAGCGGTTCAAGAAATTCCTTCGAGATAATAGTTTGTAATGCTCAAAATGCCCGAACCCATGTCCCGGCGAAAGAAAGGCCGGCGACGTTACTGGATCTGGATCTTTCCCATATTGCTCGCGGCCGGCGGGGTGCTGTACGGCCAGGATCTACTGCGCTACGCGCAGGTTCGATTCTCTTCTGATTCGCTGCTTCGATTGGAAGATCGAACTGCGGCCTTTCTCTCCTCCTACGAAAGACTAAAGCGAATGGAACCGCCGAGAGGATCGGAGAACCCGGCCGAGGAGCCATTTTTTAAGCTACAGACCGCCCTATACCAACAAATCGATGAAAACCGAAAGATCATCGAAATCATCGCCAGAAATGAAGACGACCCGGGAACCATGGCAGCCCTCCGCGGAAAGTATGCCATGTTCGAGCTGCTTCTGCGCATCCATCTAGATAGCCGCAACCTGGTGGAGCTGGCTGGTCGCGGTTTTTTGCCGCCACAACGCCCTACTCTTCTGGAAGAAAAATCCCCGGGCGATCTGGCTTTCCAGGTGTCCCAGTATATGCGGCGCGCCCTGGCCTATGATCCCGATGCGGAATATGCATCGGTGGCTCATCTGGGCGTTGCATTGGGAGATTTGATGTATTTTGGCCGCACCGATCTGGCAATTCTGGACCACCTGCGCGCCATTGAGCCGGCCAAATTGCCGCCGGAATTACGCGAGGAAAGACTCTGGATTTCAGCCGCATTGTATTGCCTGCTGGGACAGCCCGAGGACCTGGATAAACTCCTGAAAGAACCGGGCCTGTCGCCCGAGCCCGGAACTTCGGCGGAATCCGAATCCACCGGATTGGAAAACTACCTTACGAACTATCAAAAGCAGCTACTCCACGGATATGCGCTTTTCCAGGCAAAGCGATATATGCAAGCCCTCTATTCAGTCCGAACCGTAAAGTATGACCAGTCCATACCCTCCTTCTATCGCGCCGAGGCAGCCCGGATGGAAGGAGAAATCAACGGAAAACAAAACGGCCCTTACTTTGCAATACCGTATCTGGAAGAAGCACTGCGAATTTCCGGCGACGAAGATCCATTTTTGCGCGAGAGATTATCGTCATTCCTGCCGAAAAGTAGGTAGCAGCGGGGTTTAGTTGACACGGTCGAGCACTAAGCGAGACCGGTATTTTGACCTCCCTATATACGATCAGACGCTTTCTGGAAAAATTTTATGCTTCTTGATAACCTTTACGGACTATTTTCCAACGACATGGGCATTGACCTGGGCACGGCCAACACACTGGTCTATGTAAAAGGCCAGGGCATTGTGCTCTCCGAGCCATCGGTAGTTGCTGTGCAATCCTCCACCGGCAAAGTGCTGGCTGTAGGTCATGAGGCCAAACGGATGCTTGGTAGAACGCCGGGCGACATTGTGGCCATCCGCCCCATGAAAGACGGAGTAATCGCGGACTTCGAAACCGTGGAAAAAATGATCCGCTACTTCATCCAGAAGGTGCACAAAACCACCACCCTGGTGAAGCCCCGCATGGTAATTGGCGTCCCCTCCGGAATTACAGAAGTAGAGAAACGGGCCGTTCGCGAATCAGCCGAACAGGCCGGTGCACGAGAAATCTTTCTTATCGAAGAGGCGCTGGCCGCCGCCATTGGCGCCAACGTTCCCATCCATGAGCCCGCCGGAACAATGATTGTAGATATCGGGGGTGGTACTACCGAAATCGCCGTTATCTCCCTGGGCGGTATGGTAATTGCCGATTCTATCCGGATCGGAGGCGATGAATTCGACGAAGCAGTGATTCGATACCTTCGAACCCAGTACAACCTGGTAATCGGGGAACGGATGGCCGAAGATGTGAAACTGACCATCGGAAATGCCTACCCGGAAAAGAAAGTCGAAGTAATGGAACTAAGAGGTCGGGATGCTATTTCTGGCCTTCCCCGAACTCTGGAAATCGATTCCAATGAGATGCGCAAGGCTCTAAAAGAACCCATCGATGCTATTCTGGAAGCCGTTAAAAGCTCCCTGGAACGAACTCCTCCGGAACTCGCCGCCGATATCGTGGAACGTGGAATTGTGATGACAGGGGGCGGATGCCTCCTCAAAGGTCTGGATAAATTCTTGAGCAAAGAAACCGGAGTGCCCGTTTTTCGCGCGGAAAACCCGCTCATTTGCGTGGCCCTGGGCACCGGTCGATATCTGGACGAACTAAAGAATATTCGATCCGGTATGAAGTAAACCAATGCTCTGGGAGATCCTCTGGCGAAGAAAAATCAGTTTTAGTCTGGGGTTTTGCATCCTTTTCTCTGTTACGTGTATCTTGTGGCAGAGAAATCCTTTCGCCAAAGGAGCCGCCTACTTCGGTAAACTAGCCGACGAACTGGGAAGAGCTATCAACTCCGGACTCTCCATACCGGGCGAACTCTGGGTTCGGGTGGATCAATACCAGGACCTGCAGCAAAAGTACGAACAGGCTCAAAAGCGCCTGGAAGAGTACCGCCTGGAAAAAGACAAATTCGACGCCTTAAATCGTGAAAATCAGAAGCTCCGGGATGCCCTGGAGTTTCCTCCCATGGAAGGAGTGAAAGAGCTTACCGCCGAAGTAATCGGTGTACGGTTAAATTCCATCAGTCCGCGCCTTTTAATCCGCGCTGGCAGCGCCGATGGAATCCGGCCTTTTATGCCAGTGATTTGCAAAGCGCACGATGAAAACAAGAATCTAATTCGCGCCGTAGTGGGAATCGTAGCTATTACGGGCGAACACACTTCGGTTGTGCAGCCCTTAATTCATC
>JAGRNC010000240.1 GCA_020440935.1 Leptospiraceae bacterium
CAAAGGTCTCGATGGCTGACGTATTTGATGCGGCCCTTGCTAATGGTCGTAACCTGCTACATCTGGTAATACACAGTTTCTTCAAATTTCTCGGGATTCTTTTGCAGTACCAGCCCGTACACAAACTCATTAATTCTTAGTCTCTGCGTAATCGAATAACCCGATTCGTCGATGAAATACTCCATTCGGTCCCTGGAAACCTTCTGAATTAGCTCCGGACCCGATGGCGCCTCTCTCCGTTCCCAATCAATGACCACCACGGGACAATCGGGCTTCAGTACTCGCCCAATTCCCCGCAAAGCCAGGGTGGGATCAGCAAAGGTGGACATAACGCAGCTACAGAAGATCAGATCCATGGGAGGAATCCAGTCGGGTAGCAGGGGATGCTCCGTTCGCTCCACATAAAACGGTGTGAATCGCTCGATTTTTTCTTTAACCTTTCTTTGCAGGCAGAAGTCTATTAATAGTTCCTGACATTCGGCGCCCCAGACATGGCTTTCTTCCGGAAGGATGCTCAAGAAACCGTCGAGAAAGTATCCATTCCCCATACCAAAATCGAGAATATCTTCGGCGCTGTGCAGAGGGAGTTGATTGAGAATGCGGCTAACCGGAAATAGATCTCGTCGGGCTTGCGAAAGCAAGTATTTATGGTACTTTGGATCTTCGTAAAATGGAAGCCCGCGCATGGGACATCTCCAGTGGACCGGCCTGCTGGTCCAGAATCTCTTTTTGCAATTACGTAACTGAATTAGCTAAATGGCAAGTCCGATAGTAAAGACAGGCTCAGGCAGGATTTTCATGGCTGGAAAACGATATCTAACTGTAATCGTAGTATTTCTTACTTTTACCGCCCTGTTTGGCGAGCAGCGCTCGCCGATTCCGGGAATCGACATAATCGAAATGGCCAAAGGCGATCCCACTGGCATTACCAAAAACGAGCCCACTACAAAACCAAACACCAACAATCCGCAAAGCGACCCAACCAAGCCCGAGGTGCAGGGCGAGTATCCGCAGATACGCAACCTCACTGTAAAAATGGATCCCACGGATTCCAACTCCGCTCTAATCTCCTGGGAAGGCGCTCCCAACCTCGACACTCCGGTGTACATTGTTCGATACAGCCGACCAATCACGACAAAGCAAATGGTGCTGCAGGCTTATAACACCACTCCGGAGCCTGTGCAGCCAGGTACTACTACGTTTCTGGATAAGGACATTCCGCAGGGATCCTATTACTACGCTGCGGTTTCCACCTTTGAGCTATCCTCGGAAGGTCGCGTCGAAATGCGCGGGGGCCAGAACTATACCGAGGTTCCGTTTATAGTAGGCGAAACCAAGACCACCGGGGATTCCTGCACCGCTGATCGGGAACGTGATTTTAAAGACGATGAATTCCAGATATCCGATCTGGTGGCAGTGGATACCGAGACCGGCGTTGTACTCAACTGGAAGAAATCGCCGGTTCCCGGAGTACGATACAAGGTATTCCGCGGTCCGGAACCGCTGGATGCGCCAGAAAGACTGGAAAAGGCGGCCGCCCTTGGTCAGACTACCGAGGATAGTCCGTTCTTCGAGGATAAGCAACCCGAGCGAGGGGCACGCATCTACTATGGAGTCAGCGTCTACGATTGTGTGAATCAGAAAGACTATCCGCAGTTAGTGCTGAACCAATCCTATATCAGCCATACTTACAACCGACCCGAGCGCAAGTACGAGTACGATAGCTTTCTGCCGGGTTCGCTCACTGTGTACATGCAGAGCAAGGATACTATCCGCCTGTTATGGGTGGATCCAGGTCCTTCTATCGTGGAATACGAAGTGTACCGCGCTTCCGAGCCGATCCAGAACCTTGATGCGCTTTCGCGCGCCAAACAGGTGGGAATTGCTAAGCCAAATAAGAACGGATTTACAGATTCGAATTTGAAGCCCGGTCAGTATTTCTACGCACTGGTTCCCAAAGACACTACCGGTCGAAAGATTCAGGAGTTGCAGGCGGGTCGTACATTTACTGCCTTTGGCATTACGCTCCATGGAGCCACCGGCGATCCGGAAAAGCCAGGAATGTTTGAAGAAACTGGCGACGGAAGGATCCAGAACCTTAGCGCCAGCGTAGAAGGCGATTCCGTAATCTTTGAATGGAAATATGAGTCAGGGATTAGTGAAGAGGATGTGCAGCTCTTCCTCTATCGAAGCAAAGAGCCCATCCCGGACATCGAATCCATCGAAAAGACAGGGATCTTTCTTGCTGAGATTCCGGTGAATGCGCGCCGCTATCTGGACCGCACCGGGGGCGACCGATTTTACTATGCATTTGTAGAAAGCTACCCTTCGAAAAAGAAGGCTAACGTATACCATACACCGCAGCCCCTGGGACCCAGGCCGCAAACCACCCAGGAGAACAATACTAACGAAAAGCCCGCGCAGCCGGACGCCGATGCCAAGCTGCGGGAAATCCTGGGACGCACTTACGCTGTTCAAAAGCATCAGGAATGCGTGGACGAGATTCGAAATTTTCTGCAGCAGAAGGGGCTTCCGGCCGCAGTGATTGCAAAAGCTCTGTTCTATCAGGGGCAGAGTTACTACTTCACCGGGCAGTATCGTCAGGCCAAAGAGAACTTTGATCGCACTGACGTACGGGATGCATTCCCGGAAAGAGCACAATTCTGGTATTTGCGTAGTCTGGAGAGGACAGAATAATGTTATCCGCACAAAGAGCAATTTTCATCGCCGGCATGCTATTTTTGACTGTGGGCGCCGCATTTCTGGCGCTGGATCAATGGCGCATGAGCACGGTGCTTCAAGAACTGAATCTGGCTGGAAGTCCACAGGCGCGAAAGGACGCTTCTATGGAGGAGGGCAATACTCTACTAAGGCAGTCCGAAGAGTATCTATCCCAGAATTCCATCGAATCTGCCCGCAAGGCTCACGATGGCTTCGTGCGACTTCTTTCGCTGGACCTGACCAAAGAGTTGAATCAAAAAGCGTCGTATGGGATTGCAGCCAGTCTTGATCGTCTGGGCGACCGTAGCCGCGCCGTGGAACACCTACGGGATCTGCGGGACCAGGGCGTATCCGATCCAACCCTACGCGAAAAGACCGAATACCTTCTGGGTCGGCTGTTGATCTTATTCGGTCACGATGAAGAAGGTAAATCCATTCTTCAGGAATTGTTGGCCGAGACGCAAAACCCATTGATCAAATCGCGCATTCACACGACGTTCGGAGACTACTACAGGCTCACCGGAGAAAAGAAGAAGGCCGAACGTAATTATCGTATTGCGCTGGAGTACGCGCCGGCCAATCTGCATGCGGAAGTGGAACGGGCCGAGACTCTGGACGGTCAGCCGCGGATTCAATATTACTACCACGATGACTACCTCATCGATTCGAGCCTGAAGACCACAAAAAAACCTGCGACAAAACACAAGCCGGCCCGGGAAACCAGGAAGAAACCGGCTTCTGAACCACAATCCAAGGTGAGCGCAAAGGAGCTGTATGAGCGCGGGGTCCGAAATTACCGCGATCAGCGCTATCCCGAAGCAATTTCCAATTTTGAACAGGCTCTTGCTGCGGGTCCGAACTCCGAATTGCGTGAGCGAATTCTGTACTGGATGGCCGAGAGTTTCAGTGCGGGCGGAGAAATGGATCGAGCGTTGCAAACTTATGGCAAAGTGCTCGAAAATCCATCACTGATTCTTGACCAGAGGTCCTACATCCAGCGCGGAAGAATTTACTTTGACCGCGAAGATTTAAAGAGAGCCTACGAAGAGTTCAAGCGGGCGGCAAATGAGTTTCCCAACGGCACCGAAACAAGAACGGCCCTGGAATGGAAACGAGAAGTCGAGAACGTTATTCGCGATCGCCAGAACCTCAAAGAAGGCGAGTAATCAACTAACTTTCAGTCAAACCAAACTGCGAGTCAGTCTCAAAAGCATCGTCAATTGGATACCCCAGGGGGGCCTGGTATCCAATTTCGAGTTGCGCCACGAAGCACCCATGGCATTTATCGGCCCTGGAGATGCCTAATGAGTACTGCTTCTAAGAAACGAACAAAGAACCTAGTGGATGCAAGCCGCAGCAGCAAGCGCGAATATGCGGTGCGATACTATGCGGAGCGTGACTACCGTTCGTCCGATTCGGCTGGCGGCGTCGAAGCCGGCGCTCTAAAGAAGAACTGGCGCTACATTGTTGGCTACGGAAAAAGCGAAGGCGAACTCGCCGAAATGCTGGCAACGTCGGTAACCTATATTCGGTATCTTCGCCGGAAAGTGGCTATCTGCCGTCGCAATGGCGTTACTGATCCAGGGGAGATTTTCAAGCTTTCGGCCGGAGTCGGCGAAAAAGCGCTCAAGGCCTACTTCAAAGAAAGCGGTCCTTCTCGAAAAGGAGGATCCTCGAAAAAGGCATCCAAGAAGAAGTCGGCGGTGAAGAAATCAGCAAAGAAATCGGCCAAAAAGAGCGCGAAGAAGAAGTCCGCGAAGAAGAAATCGGGCAAGAAAAGCCGATAACTTTTCCTTTCCGGATATGAAATCCATCTCCGCGCCCTTTGGGTGCGGCGGATGCCTCTTGAATAGTACAGTGGTATGGATCGGTTTAGGAAGCGCTCGCAATCCAGACTCCCTGCCACCGTGCCCTACCTATCTTGACCAAAGACTCATTCCAGAGTTGATGCAGCAGCAGACCAGAGGAAGGGATAGGAACTATTTGCGGCCCCTGCAGGCATGAATT
>JAGRNC010000241.1 GCA_020440935.1 Leptospiraceae bacterium
CTCCTGGGATACCC
Organism: Leptospiraceae bacterium; assembly: GCA_020440935.1. Classification (GTDB taxonomy): domain Bacteria; phylum Spirochaetota; class Leptospiria; order Leptospirales; family Leptonemataceae; genus UBA3465. The sequence continues at coordinate 15 of JAGRNC010000241.1, forward strand.
GCGAGGGAGAAGTGGAGGAATATGGTTTCTTTCCGATCCTGGGCTACAAAAAGAACGATCATTTCTACCTGCTTCCTCTGTATGTGGCCAACGGCCCGGAAGGCGATCGGAGCCACTGGGGGCCAATCTACTATTATAAAAACACAGACAACAGCCTGGATCTGCTACTGGGTCCGTTCTTATACGGCAACGAAAATTACGGCACAGAGTCTACCAGCTTCCATATCTTTCCGTTGTTCTACAACTGGTGGGAGGGCGATCGGTACACTGGCTTTGAGGGCATCGTTTTTCTGGAAAGCGAGCCTGGATATTCCAGGCAGTACATTCCTCTGCTATACGAAAATATCCACAGCCAAAATGATTCGGGAAGCACCCGCGATTTTTCCATGCTGCTGCATACCATTAGCTACGAAAGCGCTCCGCGGCGTGCCGAGTTTTCCTTCTTCTTTCGCATAGTGGCAGGCTACAAAAGCCATACAGGCTCGAGCAATTCGTATCTAAGGCCGGAGTCGCCGCTTGTGCCGGTAAACTATGCGCTCAATTCGAGCGGTAGCTCCAGCGCCGAAACGGATTTGGACATTGATCGATCTTCCAGTAGTTCGGGCAGCGGTCGCTCCAGCGAAAATTTCTGGAACTTCAATCTATTGTCTTTCGTGGTCGCCAGCTCGGACTCTTCATTTCATCAAAGCTTCGTCCCGCTCTACTGGTACGGCAGCGATTCCGAGAGCACGGCATTCCATCTATTCCCGTTATTAACGCTTAACTACTGGGAAGGCAATGAGTACAAAGGACTGTTTGGTCCGGTCTATGTGCACACCATCGAGGGACAGCGCAGCCGATACTATACGCCGCTTCTATTCGAGTACGATTGGCGTAAGACCGAGAATAACCAGGAATACGGATCTACGACATTCCTGTTGAATGCTTTCGATTACGAAGCGGACTCGCAGCAAAAAGCATTCACTCTGCTTTATGGACTGGGCAAATACAGTTCCGACGATCGAGACACCGCTTTTCATAATCACTTTCTACCCGTCTACTGGTACGATAGGGATTCGTACCGATCTAAAATGCTTCTGCCGCCTCTGCTAACCTATTCTTACGAGTCGGAAAAAGCATCCAGCCGCTGGATCGTGCTGGGACTGTTGTACTACAGAGATCGCGATGATAAAAAACAAACCGACTTGAATGGTTATCTGTTGAACGGGTTGCTATACTACGACAATTATCGGGGCAGCCAGAACGGATTCCACGAATGGGGCAGCCTGTACGGTTGGCTCTGGGATTATGAAGTTGAGCCCGGCTCCAACTACGAAAAGATCTCCTTTCTGAAGTTTGTATTCTCAAGGACAAAGGATTCAGATGGAACACATTATCGCATCTTTGGCGCCAAGTTTGGAAACTAGGGGAGCGGCCTTTTCGAAACAATTCCATTCAAAGGTGCGCGCATAGGTGGGCTGACGATAGACTTTCGCTGTGCAGGTAACCTCAAATGCACCGCATATGATGCGAAAAAGCCAGCCAGTGGCACCGCTGCTTATGGCGGACTTAGATCAAATAGCGCAGTTCTTCGGTTAGCCTGGTTCGGAATTCCCGATTACGAAAACGAATATCGGCTGGATCAATCAAAAACAGATTATGCACCTGGCCCTTGTCGTCGGTGAATATGGACGCTTCCATAATGCTAATGTCCATCAGATAAAAAGCCTGCGAAAGCGCAAGAAGCAGCCCATTCTTATCTTTGCCGCGCACTTCAATGACAATCTCTTCGTCCAGATCCCGAATAAAAGCCTGCCCCTCCCCGTAGCCAATTTCCGGTCGGGGAGCTTCTTTGGCATGTTCGGTGAGATAGCTGAGTACAGAGACGCCGTCGAAAAGCAGCCTTTCCAGATCGTCGATCATTGCCTTGAGTCCCGCGCTATCCAGAACCTGATCCGGGGCGTTCTCTTTGATTAAGAATTCATCGTTAATAAGCGCCCGCTCCGGGGTACTAATGCGCGCTTCGATGACATTCCAGTTATGACAGTACAGAACGGCCGCCAGCCGAAATAGAACTCCTACTTCGTTGCCATCGGATTCGATCTTGATTCTGTAGCCAGCGGGCTCCTTTAGCACGCCCACATCCAGACGATGACCGCTGGTGCCAGCTACTCTGGAGAAAATGGCGCGTTCAGAATCCATCACACTCTTCGTTCCTTTCATTTCCTTGCTCGTTCGATAATGTGGGCTGGATACGGAGACCCAATCCGGTAGACAAGGGTGCAAAAAGCATACCAGCTAAATGGGTAGCAAAAGGGGGGATGAGTGCCTTTTTTTTCGGCAAGTTGCCAGGCGCCATTGCCCTGAATCGGGCGATTTTAGAAAACCAAGGATTACTGATTGTTTAGTTATAAGGATTTTCCGTTTGCCCGGAGCCACTGCCTTCTTCCGCAGTCCGAGAGGCCGATGGCGGGGTTGCTGCTGATCCGCTGGCCGGTCCAGAAGCTCCGGGTCTCAGTTTTTCGTAGCGAATGGCAAATGCAGTGCTATGGTTCAGCAAATAATCGCTAAGTGTTGTAAGATCGTCGCCATCGCATAGAAACGTCAAACCAAGACCGGGCTTTCCCTCCGAGTTTTTACGCTGATATAACCTTACATCGCTCGCCGATTGATGCTCCAGGGAATCCATCAATTTGGCTAGCTTCTCCTGGGATTCGGCGCCCAGTCCGCATTGAACGCGGTACTTAATCCGAACGTAACCTTCGGGTTCCCGACGGGCTTCTGAGTACAGGGCTGTATTCTCCGATCGGTCCATCAAAACCATACGAAATACGTTGGCAAATTCATCGGATTCGTATTGACCCGCCCCCAGGCCCAGGGAGCGAACTTTTCCATCGGGCCAGGAAGGCAGAAACTCCGGCTCCAGGGCACGTAGTATTGCCAGACCGGTGGGAGTGGAAAGCTCCCGTAATGCATCGCCCAGGTCTGGGCGTAAATTCTGAACGGGGAGGCCGCGGTATAATTCAGAGGTGGGAAAGATAGGATTTCTTTCCTGACCAACGTAGCCGCCGCCCGACCGCACAGGCGATGCATAAAAGGAAGTAGCTTCACTTCTTCGAATGCAATGGGCCGCAAAAATAATATCTACCAGTAAATCCACAACTCCGGGAGCCGCGTACAACGCCTCCATTGCCTCTTCCTTCCCCTCCAATGGGTCCGCAGAAAACAATGCCTCCGCAATATTGGGAGATGGGACCAGGTTCGACGGCGCATTGCTTTTTGGATCATCTGAACCGGCAGGATCAATGGAACCGGCGGGATTGGTCGGATCGGATTTTTGCATCGTGGTTGCCGGGCGCGAATCGGTGGATTCTCCGGAAGAGTAGGCGCCGCTAGCGGACGCTAAATGTACGGGCAAGGCTCCTTCGCCCACCACGGGGCCGCCCCGGAGGCGCGCACCGGCATGAATAAGAAGAATCTTCTCGGCCAATCGGATGGTCGAGCTTTCCAGGGAAAGCCCTCCTACGAAACTCCGTAGCTCATACATTCGAACAGTACCGTCCGGGCGAAAATGAAACAAATTCTTCCATTTTTCAGAATGGCAGGTAACTTCAAGATACGTGCACGGCAATCCTCGACGACGAGTGGACTCGCTTCGAATGCTGGTGTCCGGAAGTCCAATGGTTTCCAATACCGAACTCATTTCGCGCAAATCCACGACGGCCGCATCCAGAAATGACGCTGTAAACATATCTCCGGCTATCCCGCCCACACTTTCTAGATATAACGATTTCATAGATAATTCAGCTCAGTGCGGATCCAGGATGAGATTGTCACGATGCACCGCTTCCCGCGATTCTGTCTTATCAGCTCCGATCAGATCCGTCAACTCCGATGAAGGTATCGAGGAAAGCCCTCGCGCAAGTACAGAATCGTCCGAATCCAGTATCTCCACAACATCGCCCTGACGAAACTGACCTTCACAGGCCACTACGCCGGCGCTTAGCAATGATGCCCCGCGTTCCAGCAATGCTCTGCGCGCGCCCGCATCCACTCTTAGCTTTCCCTCGCCCGGAACATATAAGATCCATTTCTTACGCGCCGCCATTTGCTGCGCCGCTTCCAGCGGAGGAACCAGCGTTCCCAAATCTTCGCCTTCAAAGAGCGCCTGAACGGGCCGTTCATGCCGCCCGGGTAGAATTGCGGTAAAATGACCCACGCGCTGCCCCAGACGTCCCGCTTCCATTTTTGTGCGCATACCGCCCGATCCCGGACCGGTGGGTCCGCCTGCATGGCGAAGCAAATCTCGATTCGCATGCTCTACCAGGCCCATTCGCTTTCCATCCACCAGAAAGCCTTCCACCGTGGTAAGAATAATGAGGCAATCCGCATGAAATAGTCCAGCGCAGGCGGCGCTTAACATATCGTTATCGCCGAACTTCAATTCTTCGGTGGAAACGGTATCGTTTTCGTTGATTACGGGCACTACATCGAGAGCCAGAAGTTCATTCAATGTGTGTCCTATATTGAGATAAGCTCGACGATCGCGGAAGTCGCGCGCGGAAAACAACAGCTGTGCGATGTGAATACCGGAAGCGGCCAGCACTTCCGAATAACGGGAGATCAGATGAACCTGACCGATGGCCGCCAGGGCCTGCTTGCGCGAAAGACCGGGATCAGCCATAGGTACAAAACCGCTTCGCCTGCGAAGCACTTCGCGGCCGGCGCCC
>JAGRNC010000242.1 GCA_020440935.1 Leptospiraceae bacterium
ATGCCGTTGTTTCCGGCATTTCCACAATTAGGCCGCCGGCATCGCTGGAACGAATCATACCTTCCACAGGATGGCCGGATGGCTCCAGCATCCGAACCAGGCCGCCAGGGGCTAACTCCTCTGTGGAGGTTGCGATGCTTCCGGCAATTCCATGTCCCAGGCCTAGAATTGGCTTCAGCAATCTAAGCGGACGGCGGAGTTGTTCATCTTCGGCTATCAGTTTGATGGCGAATTGATCATAAATAGAGGAATCGGTAAAAAGCAGATGGATTTCCGCTGCCTGCCCATCATCTGCCATGGCGTCGGCCAATCGCTGCAATAGATGGATGCCCGATGGAGGCAATGCAATGGATTCTAACTGGAGGTCGAATCGCTCTTTGCTCTTCTCAATGGAATCTTGTCTTCGGCGCGAATCGGCTCGCCGCTGCAGCCACAGTACCGCCATAAAAAGCAGTACAACGGTGATCAGAAAAGCGCCAAATTCTTCCGGGCTGGCGCCCTTAACTCCCTTGCCCAGTCCAGTGAGCAGGTCATTGACTCTTTTTTCATTCCAGAACGGCATGATCAATTCCGCGAATGCAGGTCTGCATCTAAAACGGTGGCAAGAAGACGCGCGATCGATTCCGTGCTGTGGCAACTATGCACAGTGATGCGCAGACGACTGGAACCCTCGGCAACCGTGGGAGGGCGAATGGCCCGGACATCAAAGCCATTGGTTTCCAGGTGTTTCGACATTTCCAGAGCGTCTCTGGCATCGCCAATCAGGAAAGGTACAATGGCCGATTGGGATGTGGATTGTCGGCCCAGGCTTTCCATCTTGCTGCGTAGGAATTCTGCATTGGAGCGTAGGTGCAACATTCGGTCATCGTAGGCGCCTTCCTGGAAGTTTCGAACAATTCGTGCAATCATGGCAGCAAGGATGGGAGGCTGCGCCGTAGAAAACACAAAGGAACGAGCGCGATTGATCAGGAACTCTCGCAGGGCCTTTCCGCCTGCCACAAAGCCTCCCATGATTCCGGGCGCCTTGCCCATAGGGAACGACAGGATTATTCGATCGTGCAGCTCCTGCGAAGAGATCGATGCCTGTTCGCGTAGTGCGGCAACGAGGCCCCCTCCCGGGCTTCGTCTGGATCCCAGGTAGCCCAGGGCATGGGCTTCATCCAGATAGAGAGTTGCATCGTATTTGTGGCACAAATCCAGAATTCCGCGGACATCGGGACAATCCCCGTCCATGCTGAACACTCCCTCGCTTAAAACCCACCGACTTTTTCGCGTACCTTTTTTCTTTAGCAAGGATTCCAGATGGTCTAGATCGTTATGATGGAAGTAATGCCGCTGGGCGCCGGACAGTCGAATTCCATCCAGCAGACTTGCATGACACAGCCGATCGCAAAAGGCAACATCGCCGGGTCCAGAAATCGCAGACAGCGCCCCCACATTGGCGCTGTAGCCGCTCTGAAATAGCAGGGCGGCGGGCAAATCCTGCCATTCACAGAATTGGGTTTCTGCCTCTTCAAAGGAAGGCCAATGGCCCCGGATCAAACGCGATCCCGTACTGCCTACCGTGTCGTACGAAAACTCAGCGGCCAGAGATTGAAGCATTTGAGTATGGCTTCCATCCCGATTCAGGCAAAGATAATCATTGGAGGAAAAATCCAGTAGCGTGGCGTCAAAGCGTAGCCTGCGTCGAATGGATTTATTCTGCCAATCTTGAAGCTGCTCCTCTATGTACTCCAGATAGGACACCTGTCCAGCCGGTAGCATCGTGTCCAGCCAGCAATCCAATTCTTGCCCAAAGAAAGCGCAGGATCGAGTCGAAAAAGAATTTTCAATCGACGCAGAAAGAGTTTCAATCTAAGTTTCAATCGTGTCTGAATGCGCCCTCTATACACACGATATGTTCTTGCGACACGATACCGGGATGATGCATCCGGAGACATCGCGTCGATTGGAAGCAATCGTCAACAGAATGCAAAAGACCGGCTCCTGGTCAAAATTCGCCTCTCTGCCATCCAGGGAAGCGACTCGTCAGGATCTGGGGCTGGTGCACGGCGGACAATATGTGGATGTGGTGGAGCTATATTCTCGCAGCGAGCGTTCCCTGGACGGAGATACGGTGACCAGCAAGGACTCCTTTGCCGCCGCATCGCTTGCGGCCGGGGCTGGCCTGTCCGCTCTGGATGCAATTCAGGAAGGAGTGATACAGCGGGCTCTCCTTCTGGTGCGTCCGCCCGGGCACCACAGTCTTCCTTCCCGAGCCATGGGTTTTTGTTTATTCAATAACGTAGCCATTGCGGCACGGTACGCTCGTAGTATCGGTTATGCGCGGCCGGCCATCCTGGATTGGGATGTGCATCATGGCAACGGAACCCAGGATGTTTTCTACTCCGATCCGGATGTACTGTTTATTAGTCTGCATCAGTTTCCATTTTATCCGGGAACGGGAGCCGCTTCCGAGGAAGGGAGTGGAACGGGAAAGGGCTTCACCTTGAATCTACCCATGAGTTCCGGTGCGCAGGAGCAGGACTACCGGGATGCATTTGAGAATTCGGTGATCCCTAGATTGGAGCAATTCCGTCCGGACATACTTTTTATCAGCGCAGGTTTTGATGCCCATGAGAAGGATCCCCTTGCCTCTATTCAGCTTCGCACCGGCAGTTTCGGCTGGATGACCGAGCAAGTGCTTCAATTTGCCAGAGAGAATTGTGAAGGTCGCATTGTGTCCTTCCTGGAGGGCGGCTACCATCTGGATGCGCTGGCCGAATCTGTGGAATTGCATGCCACCACTTTGCTGGGATGATCGCTTCGGCCGTTGATGCGCGGGCAATTGCAATTAACGGTGCGGGATTCGGTAACGAAGAAATACAACGAATCCTTCCGGTCTGGCCTCTTGGTCCAGCTGCCACTGCCCGGGGCACAGTTCCTCCAGTCGGCTTTTCACGTACTCTGTGCCGGTGCCTCCGGTGCGGCTCCGTTTGTTTGTCCTTACATCGTGCTCTGACGTTTCCTGGCTGGCTGTCGGATCGCCATTATTCTCGATCGCGATAAAAGTTTCTCCTTCGTAGGTGTGCACATTGATGCGAAACAGGCCTTCCTGGCGATTACGGAAGCCATGCGTAATTCCATTTTCTACTATGGTAAGCAGAATTAAGGGCGGAACCTCGGTATCGGTTTTGCCATACACTTCAAGTCGAAGGCTTTTCTCCATGCGCAAACTCATGACCTCAACGTGATTTCTGCATAGTTGAATCTCGGTTTCCAGCGGACAGAGGGCTTGCTTGGAGAGTTCAACGGTGCTTTGCAATTCTTCTACCAGCGCAAGCAATAACCTCTCGGCTCGGTGCGGATCCTCATGTACCAGTTCCATGGCAGAGTTAAGGCTATTCGCAAGAAAGTGCGGCTGGATGTTCTTTTTTAACATCTCCAGGTTCAATCGGGTAGCGTGCGAAAGCAATCGTTCGCTTCGATTGGTGGCCTGCACCAGTTGGTCTCCCAGAAGCAAGATGAGGCCGACGACAAGAATGGCCAGAGAATAGCTGGAGATACGAATGGAATGAATGATGCTCAGAGAAACCAGTATATCGTGGATGGCCGAGACCAGTAAGATCAATACGGCTGCCGTCAGCCACCTCGAATAGGGAAAAGGACGGAGTAGCTGGCGATACGCCAGGAATGCCAGATACGGACTGACCGCCAAAAAACCAAACTGCCAGATCCATCCGCAAATCCGTACAATTTGAATATTCGATACCAGCGCAACGATGCTGAGAAGCAAGGACACGCCCATGGCAGCGACGGCCACAGGCCCGGTGCGATCGGTGCTGAATCGCGACAGAAAAAGCAAGAACAAAGGTACGATCAAAAATAACAGGATGTATTCGGTCTTTCGGTGCCATAGCACCTCATCCCCAAAGAGCATGTCGCGACTGTAGGTCTCGGCCACGAACCAGTAAGCCGACACTACCAGTAGAAAAGCAGAAAATGGTAAGTGGTAACGCTCCTTCTTTCTGCGCAATCCGAGCCAGAGGTGTTGCAAGGAAGCAAGAAAGTAGAAGGCAAGAAAGGCAAAAGCCACCGATTCGCGAATGGTTCTTTCATTAATGACCGATTGTACAGAACCGATCCGGATGGGATCCATGAGCTGAATCGGGTAGTCGCCCTGGCTACATACATGGATACGGATTTGATTTTCCGGTTTTACCAGGTCGGCAGGCAGGATGGCAAGCTGCGGTCGAAAAGCGCCAGATTCGTACGGATGCATCCGCCCTCTGGAGCTCAGGAGTTTGTCATTGCAATAGATCTGGGAAACATCCGAGATTCTACCCGGATCAATAGCCAGGTCTTTGCCTTCTATTCCGGAGTAATGAAAGAATAGCTGAATGCAATTTTGCTGGCCGGTTAATTCCAGTTCGGAACTTAAATTGTTAGGTATTACAAGATTGCGTGTTCGAATTCCGCTCTGGGCGTTGTTTCCCGGGCCTGCGGAATCTACAATACTCACCGACCGGATGGTCTGCACGTCTTTCTGGCAATGCGCCGCCAACATCAAGACCGGGATCAGAGATATAAGTGCGAACCTCGGAAATGCAACGCCAGGTACGCCTTCCGAAAAAAAATGCAACCGTTCATCCTCGGATTTCACCATTGGTCCCACCGGATTTGACATACCCCCATTTATACGTCAATCTATGAGCACAAATAGATTCGTTCATGCGA
>JAGRNC010000243.1 GCA_020440935.1 Leptospiraceae bacterium
CATTCATACGGCCACCATTTCCAGCGGGCATGCGGCTGCTTCTGCAGCCTGGACGGATCAACTCTGGGTGGGAGGCCTGGTGGCCATAGTTGGCCAGCTCGCGTATCTGGTACTGGTATTTAAATCCAGGCCTGGCGAAACCGATCCATCGGATACCATCGGATTACATCTGGCAAAGCTTAACGGACTATTGAACCATCGCCGGAATACTGCCTTGTTTTACCCGGTGTTTCTCTCCATCGCGCTCTTTCTATACTGGACCTTTGATCATTCCTTGCTCACACTTCTTTGGATGGTGGAGGTCTTTGCCGCTTACAGCATTAGTCTTTATGTACGCGAAGAACACTTTCGCTACGCGGCCATCGTGGGCCTGGGTCTTTGTCTGATTCGTTTGATTTTCTGGGATTTGAATCAATCTACCTGGATTATGCGCGCCCTGGTATTTCTGGGAGTTGGATTTATCATGATTCTAATGAACACTCTGTACAATCGATTCCGGGATCGTCTGGACTCGAATAAGGAGAATGAATGAAACGCGCGGGCGCAGGATTGGCAATCATATTGACCGGATGTCTGCTGGTTTTTGGTATTGCGCGGTTTGGCGGAAAGCAAGCGCTTCCACCGACGGCGGCGCCTCTATTTGAACTTCTGGGAAAGCCCATAAAGACAGCCGACGTTGCTCTTACGAAGGTGCTTCCCATCGACGATGTGGATGAGAAGGAGCTGGGCGATGCCATTGCGGCCCGATACATCTCGTACGGAGAAGATAGCCCCGAGCGCCTCTATGTCCAGGATCTGGTGACGAACCTGACCAAAAACAACGGCAAGGGTTTTCAATACAGAGCGTACATTATGGAGTATCCGGAACCCAATGCTATGGCCATGCCGGGTGGCGTGCTATTTGTAACGCGTGGTCTTCTGGATATGGTGCAATCCGAATCCGAGCTGGTAGCTGTGCTGGGCCACGAAATTGGCCATGTGGAACTTTCGCACTGTATGGACATGGTACGATTCGAACTGCTCAATAGGAAGATGCATGGTCGAATGCTTGGCGAACTGGCCGATGTTGCCGTGCAGGTGATGTTGACTCCAGCGTTCAGCAAAACCCAGGAAGCCGATGCAGATGCCTACGGATTTCAAGTTCTGGTCCGCGAAAAGTACGATCCATTCGGCATGGAGCGGACCTTCGATCGACTGGCGGACCTTTCCTCATCTGAGCAACGGCAATCCATGGATCCAGTAAGCGAATACTTCATGAGTCACCCATATTCGCATCTGCGCGCACGAAAGTACGAATCGGAGGCGAAGCTAGTTGAGCTCGATCGATTCTATCTGGGCGAGATGAATCTTAAGGATCTTACCAGCCGATATAAAGAAGAATACCCCAAAGAATGGAAGGAGAAAGAATCGAACGATTCTGATAATTAGCGACGACCGGTAAGCTCTCGAATGTGCTGCTGGCAGCGTTCCATATTTTCTTCCATGGCCTTCTGCACGATGCCTTTTTGCACTTCGAATTCTTCTTCAGAAAGCTTGGGCGGGATGTAGATTGGCTCCCCGTAGGACACCACCACTCTGGTGAATGGCTTGGGAACTCGATGTTTGTCCCAGGCTTTTTCGGCAATCCATTGCCGCACTCCCTCATAATGAAAAGGAATGATGGGCGATCCGCTCATCATGGCGGCCATTATGATTCCGTTCTGAACCTTGAAAGCTGGCCCACGTGGTCCGTCCGGAGTGATGGCAGCCGGCTGACCTTTCTTCAGACCAACCAGTACATTCTTTAATGCGCGCATGCCCCCTTTGCTGGTGGAGCCCCGGATGGCGAAGTTCCCAAACTTCTTGACCACCCGTGTAATCATTTCCCCGTCTTTGGAGTCGGAGATCATTACGTTTACCTGGAGGCCGCGATTTAAATACGGAGAAAACAAAACATTGGTATGCCAGATGCCGTAAATCCAGGCCTTACCGGAATTCCTCAGCTCATCAAAGCTGGAGCGACCAATGTTGATTCTGCGCCAGGTCAAACCCCACAGACGCTGCAGATTCACCACCACGATGGGGATGAACCAAACTTTGAATTTTGCCTGCTTTGGAGCTACCGCTGCCTGATTTTCAGTCTCCTGAATTTCTGTCGCTTCTTCCATCTAGATAGCAAGGGCAATCAGGCGGTCCGATCTGAAAACTATAATTCCAGAAAACTTATCCGTTCTGTGACCTGGTGTGGCTACTTCTGCGATGCCGTAAAATGGCGCACCGGGTTCTTTACTGGTTTCACCGTGCGCAAATAGGCATACATATCCTTTAGATCAGACTCGGTCATTCCAGAATACATGGTCCAGGGCATGTACGTGTTCATCTCTCCCTGCACCGCCGGAGTATACCCCCTGGATGGATCATATTTCTTGAACCTCTGAACGAAGGTCTTCTCATCCCAGCCTCCGATTCCAGTATCAACATCTGGAGTGATGTTTGCCGAACGAACTATGGAACCATCGGGAAAGGGAAATGGGAAGCCACCGGCCAGATCCATGCCAGGTAACTTTTTGCCCTTATCCGCCGGCGTATGGCATTCAGCGCAACCGGCCACAGTGACCAGGTATTTTCCTCGGGAGACTGGATCGTTATCATCTACATCCATGGGATGATATTCGCCCGGAATTGTACGAAGAATTAAGTTCATGGGAAAATCGGCGCTGGAAGCCGACACCGTATGATCAATTGGATGCAGAGTGCGCAGGTAGGCAATGATGGAAGCCAGATCGGATTTTTTCAGATTCGCATACGCCGGATACGGCATCACCGGAAAGAAAGGTCGACCATTCTGACTGACTCCCGATACAATGGCCCTTCCGATATCTTGATCCGACCAATCTTTTAATGCCGCCGGAGTGATGTTCCGGGCATAAAATTCTCCGGGAAAACCCAGATCGTGGCCAAAGCGTTCTCCGCCCCGGCCTTCGGTACCTGGCTTGATGGGCCCGGAAAAATACATCCAGTCGCGCTCCGAATGACAATCGACGCAAACCGTCACATGGTTTGCCAGGTACCGGCCTCTCTCTACCGTGCCTGCATCGGTGGACACAGAGATGTCCGGATAATCATTATAAGGAAAGGCCGCAAAGAGATATGCGACGCCGCCGGCGATGGCAAAAAAAACTACTGCCAGGGCGATGAACAATATTTTAACCCAACGTGACATCCCTCGAATAATCGCATCTTAAAATTCCAGTCAACTCCGATGCGATGCCCAGTCAGAAAACGGACGCTTTTCGCGCCCTTTTTTCCGGTTCCCCTTAACGTAGCCGGGCTCCGGTTAATCTTGACAGATGCTTCGGTGAGTGCAGGGTAGCCCATGGCTGCAACGATCGATACAGAAATCCAGAATCAGATTATGGAAATTACTTTTCGGATGAACGAAAAGAATACAGTGGATTCTTCTTTCGGCATCGCTGTAGAAAAGATCCTGGAACAAGCACGGAATGATGCATCCGTACGCGGCGTTATCTTCAAGGGTAGCAATGGATTCTTTTCGAATGGATTTGATCCGAATGCATTCGTGGGAACCGGCCAGAAAGAGATCGAGGCAGTCATCGGGCCGGCCTTTCGGCTTTGCGGCTACCTTCTGGATTACCCATTGCCAGTGGCCATGGTAATCAATGGTCACGCTATGGGATTTGGCGCCATCCTCGCTTTATACGGAGACTTTCGCTACATGCAGAGCAAGCAAGCGCGCTTTGGCTTTCCGGAAATCCAGATTGGACTGCCTATTCCGGCTGCCCCGGCATTGATGCTTCAAGATCTTACAAACCGGACCACCTGCAGGGATATGATTCTCGGCAAAGCGCTGAAGGGCGATCAAGCCATGGAAGCCGGCATTGTGGATGGCGTTTTTGACGACGATGAAGCGATGATGAAGCAGGCCCGTAAAGATCTGAGCGCCACATTTAAGTTTGCTCCTTCCACGGTGGCCATGAATCGAAGAATGATGTATGCCCGCTACAAGGCTACGATTCCGGAAGCAATCGAGCAGGATGTGAAACTTGCTTCGGTAGCCATTATGGCCCCGGCGGGTCAGGAAGGCCTGGGCGCGCTCAAAGAAGGACGGCGGCCGGACTTTTCGTCCGTCGAATAGAGCTTCCCTAAGCCGACCCAAGGAAGGTCCAGGACATAGGATTTTGTGGTGCTCTGGAGGCGTTCCGCGCGAGTCGGGCAACGAATCTACTTTTTAACTTATCTGAATGGCAATTAGGGCAATGTCGTCTTCGATCCTGGCAGGGCCACCGCTCCATTCGATGATCGCTTCGGTAAGTTGATCCAGCATTGTTTCGATGGGCTGGTCCGCCTTCAAGAAATCCTCCAGTCGTTCGATGCCAAATTGGGTCCCCTCGTGGCTGGCTTCATAGGCTCCATCGGTGTACAAAAGGATTCGATCTCCAGATTCCAGGGGTAGCTCCGCCGCCTCATAGCTGGCATCTGACAGGATACCGAGAATACGTCCAAATGGTCTAATATGAAGGATTTCGCCGGTGGCCGCCTTCCATACCAGAAGGGGCGGATGACCTGCATTGCCAATGTAGAGCATCCGACTGGCGAAATCCAGATAAAGCGAACATGCAGTAACAAATTCGCTCCCAACGTTGCGGTACAACATCTGATTCATTCCTTCCAGAACCCTTGCCGGATTTCTAATAGAAGGACGCTGGTAGAGG
>JAGRNC010000244.1 GCA_020440935.1 Leptospiraceae bacterium
GGATTGCTGCAAAGCCTGGTGCGGCGAACGCTTACGCTGGGTGACACTCGAATCGCCACGGTGGCTCCCCATCGGATGCTCGGATTTCAATCTATTCTGAATTTTTCGGCGCGCCAGGCCGACCAACTGATCCAGGCCGGTTACTCCGACGCTCGTAACCAGTTGGCCGAGTTCTTTGGATTGCATAGTGCATAAATTTGGGATCAAAGACTCAGTCGATGGCAGAGCTTAAAAATCCATACCAGGTTGACGTTCCGATTTCCTATGGTGGGGACTATTATCGAAGCATAGATGGACTTACCCGAACCCTTCGAATTCTGTTGAGTAGCTACATAGTATTGCGAATTCTAAGTTCCCTCTTTCTGTCGCTGACCATGGGCGATTGGCCACGCGTTCTGGATTCGCTAAACTATTCCATTGGCACAATTTCTATGGTGATACAGGCCGTATCCATGCTGGTAACACTAACGCTGGTGATTATTGGAGCAACGTCTTTGTTATGGATTTATCGAGCGCATAGTAATCTTCCCGCACTGGGGGCCCGGAATTTATCTTTTTCGCCTGGTGCAGCGGTGGGATGGTTCTTTGTTCCGATTGCCAATCTATGGAAGCCGTTCCAGGCCATGCGGCAGCTGCACTGTGCAAGCCAGCAACCGGAAGCCTGGGAAGATCAAAGCGCCCCGGGCTCTTTGATCTGGTGGTGGCTAACTTATGTTTTGGCCTACACAATATTTCCTGTGCTGCATTACGTCATTCTGGGTATCCTGGTTGGTATGGGGAACACGGGCAGCATTCCGTTGGTGATGATGGCAATGTCTATTCCGGGCTTGATCGCCACGTTTCTCTTTCTACATCTGATTTCCTCTATAAATAGATCCCAGAAGAGCGCATTTCAGCGATCCATGGCTCCGGCGATGCCATGGACATCGCCTCCCTGAAGTATTACCGAAGTCACCTGGATCAATTTCTTGGCTGCTGCGCTCGTTTCGAAACCGATGGGGCAACTGCTCTACAAAATTAATACCAGAATGGACAGCAAATCGGAAAGGCAGTCCCTAGAATTCTTCGAGAATCCCTTTGCGTTTAGATTCGTACTCCTGCTGGGAAATCAAACCTTTATGGTATGCCTCTTTGAGTTGATTGAGACGAGCAGTCAAATTGGACTGCTCCGGACGTTGCCTTTCTGGATTGGAAATGGACGGATGCTGAGTCGGGGCATCTGTTTGCGATTCGCTTTTGAACGCTTCGAGGGCTGCGACTGTGCTGGCCATGGCAGCATCGTTTCCGGGGATACTGGCGTTTTGTATAGTTGCCCTGTGTAGCTTCTGTTCCTCCACGGATTTGCTTATCCATGCGATTCCGCGTAAGGCGAGAAACGTCAGAACAAATCCGCCCACCAGGCCGGGCAGAAGATACAGGACCGAAAGCGATAAAAAGCTCGTGAGGGCGCCCACTTCCTCCTTCTTGCCACTTGGTTCGGTACAATAAACTTGAATCGTATAACCTCTTGTGGTTCCGTAAGAAAAATCTCTGGTTTGTACATCAGCGCTGGCGGGTTCAGGGCAATACAAGTCGCTGGCGAGCAGGAGGGAGCGCGGAAATACCGCTGCTCCGGGGCCTGCTGCCATCATCGCCAGGAATGCTCCAACTATAATAGTAAAAATAGTTAGCTTTGTATAACTCATAGTAAAGTTCTACCAGATCTGTTTCAGAGGTCAACCAGGACTTCTAAGAATTTGCCTGACTACCGACGCTTTGCGAGTCTGGGTCTGAACTGGCCTGGTTGATCTTGCGAGATATCTTGATGGCGGTGGAAGGACGTTCAGAATTACGATGGAGTGGAAGAGCACTCGGAACGTGCCAGTTCAAACATGGCATTGGGTAGCAATCCTTCCTCATCTGCGGATAGCTCGGACTTTATGCGATGAACAAAATACATGTCCATTTCGCCTTTCCCTTTTGCCTGTACTTTGCCGCGGTATTCGCAATCAAATAGGTCTTTGACCAGCGCGTAGGTAGCGCCCGAGATATTTACCATGCCGGGACATCCCGAAGATTCCATGCGGCTGGCGACGTTCACCGTATCGCCCCAGATGTCGTATGCGAACTTATTCTTGCCAATGACACCGGCGGTTACCGGCCCGGAGTGGATACCAATGCGAATCTGCCAGAAGTCAAATCCAAGCTGTTCTTTCACCAAGGCCATTTGCTTCATAAAGCTGCGAAATTCAAGAGCCGTGAGGCAGGCATCCACTGCATGGCTATCGTTCGGGACGGGTAACCCGCCAGCACACATGTATGCATCGCCTATGGTTTTCAATTTCTCCATATTGTTGCGACGGGCCACTTCGTCGAATTGCGAAAAGCATCCGTCCAATTCCTGTATCAGATCGGTAGGAGAAAGATTGGACGCAGCTTTGGTGAATCCCACGAAGTCGGTGAATAGCACCGAAACATGGTCATAGTACACAGGCTCTACTTGCCCGGTTTCTTTTAGCTCTCGCGCAGCGGCCCGGGGTAGCACATTATCCAGCAATGCATCGGATTCCGCACGGGCCTGCTCGGCTTCTTCTTTGGCCACTACCGCTTCCTCGCGTGCTTCCTGGGTTACTTGTAGCAACGCAGATAACCGAATGGAACCGGCGATCTGGTTACAGAGCCTCTCTATGGAACGAATCTCCTCGGCTTCCAGCTTTCTTTGCGCATTGCAGCAAAGAATGCCGATGGTCTGTCCTTGGACCACCAGAGGGATTTGTAGAACGGAGTTCAGACGCAATGTATCAACGATAAAGCGATCCACTCCTGTAGGAAGGCGATCTGGGATGGAAGGAAGATAGAAAGGCCTTTGCCTCGCATACGTTGCATAGAGAGTCCCCGAAGCAGGCTCAATGCTTACCCGCATTCCTTCTTTCCAGTCCGGAGGCAAGAAATCCTCCTGCTCTCCATCGGCGGCGGCCGGGTAAAGCTCGTTCGTTTTCTCATCCACAATGAAAAGACAAAAGCTTTCGACATTCATGGTTTTGCGCACGTAATCGAACAAAGTAGTACTGACAGTATTCAAGTTGGTGCTTTCATTTGTTTGCTTTGATAGTAAGGCCAGCGCTTCTGTCTCTTGACGCGCCTTCTCGGTCATGAGGCTTTGTTCTTTTATTTCATGCAGTAACCCGTTCATTCGAATGATGCCCGATATCTGATCGCTTACAATAGATAACTGATTGAGCTGCTCACGATTAAGACCGCGGTCGTTGAAAGAAAAGAAATTAAGAAATGCAATGGGCCTCCCATCTTGCATCAAAGGATAGACCACCATATTCTGCAACTTGCACCGCTCAGTTATAAAGCGCTCGATGTCCGTTATTCCTTCGGTACGGGCCTGCTTAAAATAAGTGAGTCGCGGTGCCCGTCGAAGGGCAATATTGAATGCGCCGCCACGTATATCCAGTGGTATGGGGGTGTTGCGAATGTGGGTCGAATCGTCTTCGGAAACCCAGTCAGGAATCTCAATGGCCACATTGTGCATCTGCTTCAGCTCGGGTTCGACGAAATAGAGCGAGTAGTAGCGGATTCCGTAGTAGCGGGCTACGAACTCTTTGACTTCGCCCATCAAATCCTGGATATCTTCCAGATTTGCGATGCGCTTGAGTAGCTGGTTGAGGCCCTCGGTTTCGCGCTGTAGCTGGGTTGCCACATTTCGTTCTTCCTCAAGCCTTTCGAGTAGTTGCTTGCTCTTAACTGCACCGGCGATTTGCGCTACGATGGCCTCGATTTTCTGAAGGCCCAATCGGTGTAGCTTCCGATTTCCTGGATCCACACAGACTACACCCAGAACCTGATCATCTACAATAGCCGGAATTTGGATGACCGATTGTAGACCCAGGCCGGCTATGTACTGATCCGCGGTGGACCGCATCGCCCGAAATCGCTTAAAGTCTAAATAGAGAGTTTTCTTGCGCTGGATAGTACGATATAGAATGCCCAACTCCGGTTCGATGGCTGCACGAAAATCCTGCAATCGGTCTTTCTCATCGGTCTTCAATGTGCCCAGATGCCCACCAGCCCCGTAGATCTCGCCGCTCTCATGATCGATGAGAAGCAAGAACATTTTCTCAACATTCAGATGCCGGATCATATAGGCGGCCGTGGCATCGATAATCTCATCCAGGTCATGCGACTCGTTTGCCTGCCTGGTAAGCGCGTTCAAGGAGTCGAGCTCTTCGGTTCTTCGTTGCACCCGATCTTCCAGAGTGTGACTCAATTCTTCGATGGATCGATAGGCGCGGGCGTTTGTGATGGCGGCGCCCATCATATTCCCTATGATGGAAAGCAATTCTTCGTCCAGGGCATCGAAGGCTCCCTGCTCCGGACTTTCTACGGCAAAGATCCCCGTCAGCTCATCGCGCACTACCAGGGGAATAGCCATTTGGCTGGCCGCGTTCTGCAATCCAGGTAGCATCGGCCCCGATCCTTCCGAACCGCTCTTGCCGACTGTGGCGCCCGCCTGTCTGGCATACATTAGCTGGTAGGAGACTCCCACCGAACGCAGTAGCTTTTTACGTCGAGCAGCCACCCCAATAACGCCCAGGCCGATGGGAAGCTTCGCGCCGGGGGTCGCATCTTCGTAACCTCGACTGGCAACTAGCTCCAGATCTTTATTTTGCGCATCGGTGAGCAGAATCATGGAGTGTCGAAAACCAAAGGCC
>JAGRNC010000245.1 GCA_020440935.1 Leptospiraceae bacterium
CATCTCCGGATGGAACGGAACGCCGGTGATTCTACAGTAAATCCGGGCAACATTGGAATCTATGGCCGCCAGGCGATCGCCATACAATCGGCTGCGAATCATGGCATTGCAGTAATCGCCCACTCCCGGAATTTCTGTCAGATCGCTTTGTTCTTTCGGCGTCGAAGCACCGTATGTATGACTCATAAAAGCGATGGAATCCAGTATTTGCTGGTTTCTCCAATGTAGACCCAGCGATGCGATGGTATCCAGAACGCCATCGGGATCTCCATGCGCTCGAGCCGGATTCTTGTAGCGCTTTGTGAAGGTCTCGTACACCGACTGAACCTGATCCGAGCGGGTTCGTCGCAGCATTAGCTCGGCCATAACTAGATGAAACCAGTTATGAGTTTGCCGCCAGGGATACTTTCGCGCCGATTTGCGAAACCAGCGCAGTAGTCCCGTGCGAATAGCGGCAAGATTGATGTTTTCGGATGATGGGTCGGCGTGGGCCGGCCGTTTCAGGAGGCCGCTTTTGTCGTGGGGGCGGTTTTTCTTTGCTTCTGCCATCCGGAAACCTGGTCCATAGCGCGCACCATGGATCCGGCAATTCCAGAGACCACCGGCACGGCTACCGAGTTACCAAACTGCTTGTATGCCTGCGTGTCGGAAACCACGATCTGAAAGCCCTCCGGAAAGCCCATGAGTCGGCGGCACTCGTTG
Organism: Leptospiraceae bacterium; assembly: GCA_020440935.1. Lineage (GTDB taxonomy): Bacteria > Spirochaetota > Leptospiria > Leptospirales > Leptonemataceae > UBA3465. Next base: position 703 of record JAGRNC010000245.1, read on the forward strand.
GGAGTGAGGCGACGGGGGTTTGCTCCAGGATTTCGCTTAGACGGACGTTGCTTTATGAGAATCTCCGAGCCATCTTTGTAATAGCGAGCGGAAAGAGTGCGCGCAATGTCCGCCGGACCGCACAGTCCAAATCCAAAACCATGGCCTGCGGCTCGATGTTTTTCTCGATACTGCTGCAGATAATTCCACAGGTGATCGCTGAGCGTATACCTGGGATCCACCGAGCGCTCCAGAATATCGCCCAGACGCGGCGCAAAACTCGCCCGATCTGCCAGGGCTTCTTCCAGTCGCGTAGGTCGAAGTTGCAAATAATCCGGAAGCGGCATCTCCGCCGCGGTGGGGAAATGAAACTGTTCGGCGGCGGATGGATCCAGAAAGCCCGCGATGAATACCCGGGCTCGATTCTGGGGCACAATACCAGAAGCATTCACCACATCTGCATTGATGTAGTAACCAAGCTCCCGAAGCTTTTCTATAATGATGGCAAATGTGCGGCCACGATCGTGACTCCGCAGGTTTTTGACGTTTTCCAGGAGTATGGCCGAAGGACGTTTCACCGATAGGATTCGCAGGATATCAAAAAACAAGGTGCCCTGCGTTTCGTCGGCGAAGCCATGTTTCCGACCGAGCGCATTCTTTTTGGAAACCCCGGCGATGCTGAATGGCTGACAGGGAAAACCGCCGATGAGTATTTCTGCATCCGGAATCTCATCGGCGTCGATGGACTTGATATCGCCCAGCGGGACTTCGCCAAAGTTGGCAGCGTAGGTCTTCTGAGCCTGGGCATCCCATTCTGAAGAAAAGACGCATTCTCCGCCCGCCTTTTCAAAGGCCAGTCGCATCCCGCCGATGCCCGCAAATAAGTCCAGAAATCGAAAACCCATGCCACTATGATTATCGGAAGATTTGGCCAACCTGGATGGGAATTTAAGTTTGTCCACCAGGACGCCGGCCGCTTCCGCTTCTACCATCTGGGAGGCAGCAGAACCCAGCGGCCCGGCACTGCGCTTGTTGGAGTAGTCCGGGGTTGCGAAAACCCCAGAATCAGAAGCGGTCCGGTCAACGGACATGGATCTTTTATGATTTGTGGCCTTCGGTTGCGGGGAGAGTGTGTGCGATGGATTCATGGCATCAATCTATCCCACGACTGTGACAGTCCGAGCGCTCTGTACACAAAAAAAGCGACCGAGCGGCCGCTTTTTTGAATGCCCGGGAGAAACCCGTCGGATGCTCCCAGGTATTTCTGGCGTTGGATCAGGCGGCCAGAGCCCGAGGTTCTGAAATTTGTCGCATCATCGCCATAGCCTTTTGTTCGTGCAGACGATATGTTCGAATCAATCGCTTTCGTAGCTCTTTCATTTCGGAACGAGAAGTTTTAGCCTTTCGCATTTCCTTCATGTTGGTAGCCAGTTCGTCGAATCTCGCCTGGATATGGGCCAGAGTGCGTTCGCCTGTTTCGCGAATCGCGGCGATGCTTTCTGCAAATCCGGCGGAAGTTTGCTTCTCGGAGAGTGCAGCCAGTCGCTTCTCTTGCATTTCCATTTTGGCGGCCAGGATTTTTTCATCTGGAATTCGTTTCAGGTTCCAGGTGAGTCCGAGCTTGCTCAGAAAAAAGATCAACCATTTAGTAGGATCGTACTGGTAGCGACGGATTCCGTTTCGATAGTCCACCGGAAATTCGTGGTGATAGTTGTGGTATCCTTCGCCGTAGGTTACAAGCGCAGTAAACCAGGAATCGCGGGCTGTATGGCGATCGGAATAAGGCTGCGTGCCCAGATAATGGCAGACCGAGTTGATGCAGAAAGTTGCCTGGTGTACCCAAACGGTGCGCGCCAGTCCAGCGATCAGCAACCCGCCGGTAAAATCGCCCCACAGCGAAGCGATTAAGGCGGGGAAAAGGAAGGATGTGGTCAGAGCGATCGGCATATAAAATTTATGCTGAAACCGAATGACCGGGTCTTTCCATAGATCCTGCACCTGCTTGAGATCTACTTCTTCGCGGTTTCCTGTTCCGCGCTTGCGAAAAAGCCACAGTATATGGGCAAACCAGAAGCCTTTGGTGATCGCATATGGATCTTCTTCGTGGTCAACGTATCGATGGTGATTTCGGTGATCATAGGCCCATTCGATTACGCTCATTTCCAGAGCCGCAGAGCCAAAGAACACATACAGCCATCGTACCAACTTGGAGGCTTCGTAGCTTTTGTGCGAGAATAGACGGTGATAGCCGCCGGTGATGCCAATGCCAGTGGCAAAGATCATAAATACAGTCAATGCAATGGTGGCTGGATGAAAACCAGTATACAATGCAACGTACACCACTCCTGCAATGGCGCCGATGGGGCTAAAGATAAAGAACAGGAAAGTGGGCCAGTTGATTTCACTCCACTTGAGATTCATTTAGTCGCTCCTGACTGAGAACCCGGAGGCTCCCGATTTTAGCCCGAATCGGGCTCTTTATGCTGGATAGGACCGCCCGCCGGCCAGGCGGTTGCAAATTTTTGCATTTTTTTGGGTTCAACTCGGAGGCTCTCCAAACCCGCGTTGACCGCCAGAAAGCGGCCGGCCAAGCCTGGGTCATGGCAAAGAGCGCAATCAGGGGCCAATCTAGAAGAATCGAAAAGGAGCTGGATCGCGAAATAATGCGATCCGAAATCAAGCGGGTCAAGATAATCGCAATGCTTCTGGGCGTCCTGCTGCTGGTTGTTCTTTCGCTTGTGGTTGTCACCGGGATGGTTGTAGGACCCGACCATTTTGGCTACTGGCAGATCCGGTATGCGCTCATTACCCTGGTCGTTGCCATCGGATACGAAAGCCTGGCATACCTGGGCTTTCGATATTACCAGCGGCGTCGGACGATTGTTCCGGCCACCAGCCGTTATGGAAATGCTCTACTAGAAACGAGTATTCCCACCTTTGTAATTTTGAGCTTTACGCAGCTGGTTCATCCGGTAGAAGCTTTGTTTAGTCCTCCCAGCTATGCCTATTTCTTCTTTATAATGCTCTCCACATTGCGGCTGGAGTTTCGCTTGAGTCTCTTCACCGGTTTCGTGGCTGCCGTGGAATATGGGATCCTCGTCTATTGGCTTTCGCCTGAATTTTCGAGCTACAAACTGATCTCGGCCGATGGGGTCATCGGATCGGGCCTGGTTCTGCCGGCCTTCCACGTCGCCAAATCCATGATGTATATTATTGCTGGCTTGATCGCTGGCTACGTAGGGCGGGAAATCAGGCGAAATTTTCAGAATACCATGGCCTCTATGGAGGAGCGAAATCGAGTGGTGGATATGTTTGGCGCCCACGTATCGCCGGAGGTTGTGGAGCGATTATTGGCTCAGGGCGAAACCGAAAGCGAAACCAGGCATGTATGTTTGATGTTTCTGGACATTCGCAACTTTACAGGGTTTTCCGAGAATCATACCCCCGCCGAAGTTGTGGCCTACCTAAATGAGCTTTTCGACTTTATGATCGATTCTGTGAACAACAACAAAGGGATCATCAATAAGTTTCTGGGGGATGGATTCATGGCAGTCTTTGGCGCTCCCATCAGCGATGGTCGGGATTCGCGCAATGCAATCCAGGCCTCGCTCGATATTCTGCGAAAACTGGAGGAAAAGAATTCCTCTGGAGAGATTCCACTCACCCGAATTGGGATCGGCCTGCATGCAGGCGATGCAGTTACCGGAAATGTTGGTTCCTCCAGGCGAAAGGAATACACAATCATCGGCGATACAGTAAACGTGGCCTCGCGGCTGGAACAGATGAACAAGAAATTCGACTCCGATCTACTGATTTCCGATGTGGTGTTTCGCGCCGCGCGCGAAAGCGGTCTGGAATTTGAAGGCCAGGAACTAGAACCCATACAGGTGCGTGGTCGACAGGAAATGGTGCCGATTTATAAGCTCGCTTGAATACCGCCTGCATTCGAAGCGCGGGGTGGAGGCTTTGCCGGCGAGGTGGCACTTCCTGCGCCAACTCACCGGAGCTCGCCGTCCTG
>JAGRNC010000246.1 GCA_020440935.1 Leptospiraceae bacterium
GCCACAGAATCGAGTGCGCCTGGTATCGCCGATGCGACCAATTTACATAGAGTGGAAAGGCAAAGAATCCAATTTCAGACCAGCCAAGTTTGTTTCGAATTCGTCCGTAAATGGGAAAGACACTGAAGTAATGTTCGCGCTCCGTATTACCGTAGCCCCAATAAAAGAGCGGAGCCAGAAAAATATCGGAATCATCCTTCTCGTTTTCGCGGTATCGATCATCCCCGGTGAACAGATACAGAAAGGTCCATTTCTTCCAGTAGTTGGTCCCATGCTCAAAAAAGACCGGATAGAGAAAGGTATTAAATTCGTAGCCTCTTTCCAGAGAATGATACGTAGAGTAGAACGGATGAATAGTCCATTCATACTGTCCGGCCGTGTAGGTGCTATCGTACAGGAATAGAAACTGATAATACTCTCGCTGGGCTTCCCCTTCTGTTTGCACTGGCATCCTTGCCAGTAGGGCCGTGGAAGACAGAAAAAACAGAAGAAGCAGCGCTCTGAGAATGCGAACGGGAAGCCGGGGCTGCACAGGCCATTGTTGGCTCAACCCTACTTGCCGGTAAACTGAAATTGGATTCTCGGGTCTTTCTTCAATGTCCGGAAAACTTTTGAGTCGTACGTAACAATCTGCCAGTTGTCCCAGAACCCTTGAAACACGATTTTTCTGTCAGCCTGGTCGGCATCGGGAGGCCACATGTACACGTTCACCTTTCTTTCCCGCATATAGTCCAGGGTGGCCTCCTTTTCATGGCCAATTCGGCCCCTCTTGTCCAGTCTTCGTCGAGCCAAGCGGGCGTCGGTCAGACCGGTGGATGCCTCCAGTGCATATACGGGATCCATATAGTAGATTAAGAAAGCCGCTGCGCCATGAAAAGCTAATCGGACCCTGGATTCGCGAATGATTGACTTATAGGATCGGGCCAGAGCGGCCAACTCCTGCATTTTTGACCTCTGGTAGAAACGACTTTCCTCTACAATGCCCGAGATCTGTGGAACGGAACCTTTGGCCAATTCATGGTAAGGGTCGAATCGGACCGCTTCCAGAGCCCCCAGAATAATCAGGCAGCCCAGACTCAATCCGATCCGACCTGTCTGTGGACGGGAGCTGAAAAATTCGCAGAGGCGGGTATGTACCAGGGCAAATCTCTCCAGGGAAATTCCACAGATGCAATAGAGTATGGGAAGGATCGGTACCAGAAACCGTCCGAACATAAAATCGCCGCCGATCCAGATTACATATGCATGCCAGAATAACACGGCGATGAGAAGAGCCGCGAAACCCTGTGGCCGGGATGCTCGAATCCCCAGAAACCCGGAAAGCAGAATGATCGGTAAGATAAACCAATAGGAACTATAGAAAAGCCCTAAATAGAGCAATCCTTGCGCGAAATACGAGTCGTACGCCGATTTTGCGTAGAATGTGTTTGGTAGCCATTCGCCATAGTAGCATAGTCGCCAGGCTTCATATGTTAGCAGACAGAGGACCGGGAACAGTAAGATGGCAAGCCGGACTTTCGTCCGTCGGGCCCACCATTGCCACGCATTCCAGAGCCATCCACAGCCGAGAAAAATCAGACCGTCGGGTCTGAGCGTGCAGGATATAAGCAGAAAGAGAATACCTATTCCGGATTTCAAATTAGAGTTCGAGCCAATGCAGGCCAGGTATAGCCCCAGAAACGATGCTACAGTGAAGGCCATGGTTTCGAGCCCGGAAGTCGCAAATACCTGAAAATGGAAGTTAGATGCCAGGAAAAGCACTACGAAAAGCGGCCAGAGATCCTTGCATACGAATAGCCTGACAGTAAGAAATCCCAGAAGTGCGCATAGAGATAGCAAGGAGAGGGCCCAGGACCAAACCTCCGGGGCCACATCAAAGGCGGAAGCCGGGATCATGAGAACGGTCCATAGAAAATTTGTATAGCCTTCAACGTATTCACCGGCGTTGAATACCAAACCCAGACCATTCCACGCATTGGATGCGTATCGAAATGATATGAAGGCATCATCGCAAACCCAGCGCATCGCGAAAGCCCTGAAGATGCAATAGAGTGATAGGAATGCCGAAGTAAGGGTGGGGACCCAGTAAAGGTTTGTGTGTCGGCCGGAACCGGGGCGCTCCATTGTTACGTTAAATGGAAAATCCCGGCAACGCTGTCTACTCTCCTTTTTTGCTCGACCTTGCAGATCGATGATTGCCTCTTTTCAAAGTCCCGAGAAAAAGAGGCAGAGGAGTCAGAATGTCGGCAAACAGCAGCGCCTGGAAAGAATATCTGTTCGGAGTCTTTCGCACCGATCCGCGTGAGATTGCCAGCCTGAATGGTATTCGTAGTATTGCGATCTTTATGCTCTTCTATGTGCACCTTTTTCGCTTCCTTCCCAACGTAGACCGAAGCATGGGCCTCATTCGCAATTTCCTCGATAACGGCTCGCAAAGCATCGACATGTTTTTTGTGCTCAGCGGATTCTTGATTTCCGGCCCTCTGATGCGACAGCTGGCACGTAAAGGAACTCTCGATCTAAAGAACTTCTATATAAAACGCAGCCTTCGTATTTTTCCGCCGTATTTTATCTTCTGCGCCATTATGTATTTCTACGTGATTCCCAAGCTATACGGCGGCACAGATGCGCTGGGAGAAAAGCGTAGCCTGATCATTTACGATCTACTTTATGTAAGTAATTATTTCCATGGTACGATCTTCCATGGATGGTCTCTTTCCCTCGAAGAACAGTTCTACCTTCTATTCCCCATCTTGTTGTTGATTGTATTTCCGCTTCTCAAGAAGACCGGCCGACTGGTCTTTCTGCTCTGTTTTACTGCGATTCCCCTGATCTTCAGATTGCTGTTCTGGCACTTTGCCATTCTGCCGGCTTCGCCCATCGAACAAATCGACCTATACAATAGCCATATCTATTATCCGTTCCATGGGCACTACGATTCGATCTTCATAGGAATACTACTCGCTTACTTTTACGACAATTACCGGCACTTAGTAGATGGGCTGTACGAGCGTCCCATTGTATTTCAATGTGTTCAGTGGTTCGCATGGCTTGGCATTCTCGCCTATTCTTTATTCGTTTTTGAATTCGAGGCGGCCATTGCAAGCATGGTCATTCGGTTTCCGATATTCAGTACGCTCTGGGCCCTGGTCATTGTCACAAGCATGAAACCTGGCACAGTCGCCAACAGACTGCTCAGTTTTCGGATCTATAGCCCTATAGCAAAGCTCTCTTACTGTGCCTACCTTATTCATGTGGCCATAATGTCCGATTTTATGCGGACCCTGTTTCTGGATAAAAACACGCAAACCTGGATCTATGTGCCGCAATGGCAGGTATTTCCGTATTCAATACTTATGGGTTTTGTGATCCTATTCTTTGCGTACCTGTATCATCTTGTGGCCGAACGTCCATTCATGATACTAAAAGAAAAATACGCTGGCAAACAGATCAGCTTTGAGCAGCGAAAAGCCTGATTCAAGTCAAGGGATAGTACCTGTTAAAAGCTGAAGTCCTGGATCGATGGTGTCTTCGCTCGATGATCGCAGCCAGTTGCGAACGGCTATTGATTCAGCCGGAGTCAACGTATTTGTACGAATTGTAGCGGCAACCTCATCGTTTTTGGATTCGGTGTCGCGACCCTTTGGACTACCGTCGGATGCACCGGAATCCTGGGCTATGCCCGGGGAAAGCGAGACGAGGATCATTTTTTTGCCTGCATTCGATTGGTGCAGCAAGGATAACAGAGATTCGATGTTTCCATCGCCTCGCACAAGTATGGGGCGATGGAGGTACTCAGCAGAGCTGTAATAGAAGATTCCAAGATCCGCGAATACCCAGATATCAGCTTTGCGTTCCTCGAGCTTTTGGATGATTTGCCTGGATTGTTTTCGGGCTTTGCGGAGGTAGTTGGTGCCCACGATGTTCAAGGCGAAAGGTGTAATAGAAAGTACAATCAGAGTCGCCCGCAAGATTGTGCCCCATCGATTGCGGCCATCGCGCTGGTTTGACGCCCATTCATCGGATCGCCAGATATGCCGGGCAAGGGCCAGGGCCGGCAGCAGGATGGGCCCAAAGTATCGGGGGCCCCAATCCATTATGCCATTATTCGGCACGATCAATAGCACCAGCGGAATATAGATCAAAATCAAGAGTAAAAGAGTACGATATTCAGGAGCCAGCCGCGGCGCAAGAATGAGGCCAAGAATCAAAATGGGAAGGAGGGCCGGAATATAACCGAGCAGGCCCGGTTTTATTCCATGCCAGAAAAGAAGATCTATGGCCCAATGAGCGCGAATCCCTGCCGTTACATCCAGGCCGTCCGCATTGATCAAATATCGTGGGCCCAGAGGATGGGAGTAGAGCAAACCGTTCAGGGCCGCGAAAGCTACTGCAATAATGAGAGCCCCAGTCGTAAATGCCGCCAGTTCTTGCAGATGATGAGGGATTGTAGCGCCGGAGTTCTTATCGTTTTTTCGGCCGCCAAGCAAGTATGCCAATCCGAATGCGAATAGAAATACAAAGACCTCATGCCTGAAAAACAGCGCCGTGGCGCAGATTGCCCCTGCAAGCAAGGAGTTGCGGACGGATTTCTTTGTACGCAGGAACAACGAGATTCCGGCGAAGCTCAAAAAAGCGACCATCAAATGTTCGCTGTATTCTAGCAAGAAACTCCAGAGAAAGGTACAGGT
>JAGRNC010000247.1 GCA_020440935.1 Leptospiraceae bacterium
TCTGACCAAATGTTCGAAACATCTTTCCAACGTCGGGAGATTTTCGTTCTTCTCTGAGCATTGGACGCGTCTCCGGCAAAAAGACGACCGCGCCGATTAATGCGAGCGCAGCAGCGACAGAGAGAACGACGAAGATCATATGCCAGCCGTAGTGTGTAGAAAGAAATCCTCCAATGATCGGAGCCACGACGGGTGCTGCGCCCATAACCAGAATAATCCAGGAGAATACTCGGGCAGATTCTTCTCTTTCAAAAAGATCTCGTACCGCCGCGCGAGTAATGATTGCTCCAGCGCAAGCGCCCAGGCCCTGAAAGAATCGAAAGCCTACCAGCACTTCTGCCGTGGGGCTAAACAGACAGCCAAGAGTGGCAGCCAGGTACAAAGTTAGTCCCACGTACAGGGGCGGCTTACGCCCGTATCGATCTGCAGCGGAGCCATATAGAATCTGGCCCAGTGCCAGACCAAGAAAGAAGGTGGCCAGCGAAAGCTTCATTAGCGCATCGCTGGCATGAAAATACTTCCCTATCAGTCCAAAAGCGGGAAGATACATATCGATGGAGAGTGGCCCAAGAGCGGTAAGCGCTCCAAGAAGTACGATTAGCCAGCCGGTGTTTTTATTGCTCATATTTGTGTCTTTATATTAGAAGATACCCCGCATGGAGCATACATCCAATATAGTCAGCTGACTAACATCGACCACCTTCGATTCAATGGAATGGGCATCGCCTCTTCATTTCTTCAATAGTCGCTCCGTCTTTGGTGGCGTTACGCTTCTGCAGACCTTCGGCGGTAGCATTCCACTCTTTCTCCGTTCGGTTTTGGCCAAACTTGAATTTTGCAGTGAGCGCAACGGTCTCCAGCTGCACTACAGAAGTTCCTTTTACATTCTTGTAGTACTCACGGTTCTGTAGATCAAAAGGAAGGTAGCCGCCCTCGGGCTGTAGCTTTTCCATGAAAGCGCTAAATACGCGGACTTTTTGGTCCAGATCCTCAATCGATTGCAATCGACCTCGAATCACCACAGATTTAAAGAAGGATGTTGCCGGACATGCGATATCGCTTTCCACAAAATACGAAGGTATGATGGCCATTTCCTCCGACACCGAAAAGCTGGCTCGGGGATCCGCCGCCATATCCTTCATCTTTTGTCCTACCCGACTACCGTGAAAGTAGATGGAGCCGTCTAACCAGATAAAGTTCAATGGCGTAATCCCCGGATACTCTTCATGCCGAGTGGCCAGCACCCCGTAGGTGGCTTTTTCTAGAAATGCATCGATCTGTTCCTGATCGGTTTCCTGAAAATCAATTCTTCTCATCCCTTGCTCCCGATGCTCCATGGCATTTAATGGAGAAAGTATCGCATCAAACTGGTATTTAGAAAAGGTCCAGTTCTTAGTATTTTTTATGGACCAGCTATGATTCTCCGACAGGATGCGTTGTGAGCGATTTCTTGCCTATCCAGGGCTACCTCAAAGAGCACCCGCAAAAGTATCGCGCACTGTATTACTGTTTTCGCGATGCCATCGCTGCGGGTCGATTTGGAGTTGCCGATCCAATACCTTCTTCTAGAGAAGCAGCAGCGGTCCTCGGGCTTTCGCGCGGCACTGTGAACCTTGCCTACGAAATGCTGGCCGCAGACGGGTATATTCACGCCACCCAGGGCAAGAACCCTACGGTCTGCTGGGCCGGGACGCAAGAAATTCGCAGCATTGAGCGTCCCGATTTCGCCCTTTCCGATTGGGGAAATCGCCTATCCGAGATGCCCATCCCCACACCTCCAACTTCCGGAGTGCATTTCCATCCCGGAGCCGTAGATCCATCTCTGTTTCCGCAGCAAGAATGGAAGCGCTTTCTACTTCGAGCCGTGCGAGAGTTTCATCCAGAATCCCATGAACCGGCGACCGGTAGCGCTGCGTTGAAAAGTGCTGTGGCCCAGCATTTGAATCGACGGAGGGGACTGAATGTGAAGGGCGATCAGGTGGCCATCGTGAGTGGATCGTTGCATGCCATAGCATTGCTTTGCCATATCTTACTGAAGAAAGGCCAGACAGCCATTATGGAAGACCCTGGTTACCGAGGGACTCTGCGAGCTATTACGCAAACCGGCGCGAAATGTCTTTTTGGAGCGGTGGACGACGAGGGGCTCCGCCCGGCCGACTGGAACTCTAGACTTCTTTTTGTTACGCCCTCGCGTCAGTTCCCTACGGGAGTAGTGCTATCTTATAATCGACGGGCACAGATCGTTTCATGGGCTCGCAGGCGTAATGCGGTAATTGTTGAAGATGATTACGATGGCGAATTTAGACGAAGCGGTAAACCGCTGGAGCCGATGCAACAGATGGCGCCCGAGCGCGTGGTCCACATCGGTACGTTTTCGCGTACCATCAGCCCCTATCTTCGCATTGGTTATGCAGTACTACCCGAACCGCTCATTGATCCATTTCGACTGGCATGCGCCCATTTCCAGCAGTACGAAACCGCCTGGATGGAACGGACAGCGCTGACGGAATTCCTGCGCAGCGGCGCCTACGAACGACATCTCCGACGAAGTCTGCGCGCCTATCGACTGCGCCACCAGGCATTGCTCCATGGACTGAGAACGCATCTGGGCGAAGCGCTGGACATAGTAGAATCGGACACCGGACTGCACCTGTTTGCTTTCTGGAAAAGCGACAAATCCCTGGAAACATTCATCCGCCGATGCTCCGAAGCCGATGTCCACCTGGCTTCCGCAGGCAGATTCTTCTTCAGCTCTACCATGCCTTCCTTGATCTTTTCCTTCGCGCATCTCATGCCAGACACAATCAGCGCGGCACTAAAGAAGGCAGGAAAACTATTCGCGCAAATGGATTAATCGGGTATCTCCGAATAGATACATGCGAACTTGCATCGCCCATTCGCGCGAATCCGCATACGCAATTATAGAGGAGCAATCTCCAGTATTAGCTTACCAAAGTTGTCTCCGCTAAAGAGCTTGAGTAGAGTATCCGGGAAATCCGTTACTTTCCCTTTTACAATGTCTTCTCTGGATTTTAGTTTGCCTTCTTTTAACCATCCTGCCATTTTCTGGACCGCTTCGCCGTATCGGTCGGCGTAATCGAAGACCACCATTCCTTCCATTCGAGCACGATTCACCAGCAGCGAAAGGTAGTTTCGGGGCCCCTGTACATCGGTGGTATTGTATTGCGAAATCGCGCCGCAAATTACAATGCGAGCTCCCCTATTCAGATTGAAAAGCGCAGCTTCCAGGATTTCGCCCCCAACGTTATCAAAATAGACATCGAGTCCTTTTTTTGCATGTCTTCTGATTTCCTTGGCCACGTTTTGCGACTTGTAATCGATAGCATGATCGAAGCCAATTTCATCGGTGAGATATTTGCATTTCTCTGGCCCGCCTGCAATTCCGATGGTTTTGCAGCCATGGATCTTTGCAAGTTGCCCTACTATCTGACCCACTGCACCGGCCGCGCCTGATACCACGACTACGTCTTCTGCTTTTGGCAAACCTACATCGAATAGCCCAAAGTACGCGGTCATACCGGTCATTCCAAGAACGCTCAGGTATTTGGATGGTTCGGCCAGGTTGGGATCGACCCTGGTTAGCTCGGATGGTTTTGCTACGCAATATTCCTGAGCGCCCTGGGAACCTGTTACAAGATCCCCAACGCTCAGCTCCGAAGATTTAGACTCAATAACACGGCTCAACGTCAGGGCTCGCATTACCTGGTTGATGCGCACCGGCGGTACATAAGAGCGGGCCTCGTTCATCCAGCCTCGCATGGCCGGGTCCAGGGAAATTTGCAGAATCTGTAGTAGTACTTCTCCGTCTTCGGGTGTGGGACGATCCGACGAATCGATTTTCCAGCATTCGGGCCCCGGTAGTCCGGTAGGCCGGGCTGCTAATTTGATCTGTGTATTTGTATTGCTCATACAGCGATTAACGACTCATCGATTTAGATGGCAAGTACACGACGAAAAATTATCGAGAGCATGCAGAATGAAAGGACTTAAGCCACAGAATTCCCTTCTATAAGAAACGCAGGGAATGCAATCGTTATAGATGCGACCTTCTGCGATGAAGCGCAATCCGATGATACCCAACCAATCGGAGCTCGATCATCTATCGAAAAGGAGTCCTAAATGAGCAAAGTACTGGTAACCGGCGGTTCAGGTTTTCTAGGGACGTATGTTATCCACCAGTTGCTGCAATCCGGTCACAGTGTGCGAACTACGATTCGCGATTTAACGAAAGAGGCCTCCATCCGGCAGGCCCTGGCCCGGATGGGTTCCCTACCGGACGATAAGCTAACCTGCGTTCGCGCAGATCTTTCCTCGGATGATGGCTGGGATGAGGCGATTTCGGGATGCGACTTTGTACAGCACGTTGCTTCTCCGTTTCCGCCCACCGTCCCCAGGAATGAAGAGGACCTGATTATCCCCGCCCGCGAGGGAACTCTGCGCGTACTGCGGGCAGCCAGGAATGCGGGCGCAAAGCGAGTAGTTGTAACATCCTCCTTTGCAGCGATAGGCTATGGGCATGGTCATCGATCGGAGCCATTTACCGAGGCAGATTGGAGCAATGCCAGCGCCCGATTATCGCCCTATGTTAAATCCAAGCTTTTCGCCGAACAGGCTGCATGGGAATTTTCGACAAAGTCCGGTCTGGAACTGAGCGTC
>JAGRNC010000248.1 GCA_020440935.1 Leptospiraceae bacterium
AATTTGATTCCAAATACACGGTATTAGAATGGCCATAAATGTACTGATATTAATGGCAGGTTCGGACGAGGTGTTCCGCGAGGCCGGCTACGCCTATCCCAAGAATCTGATTGAAATCAATGGTAAGCCGCTGGTGGAGCGAGTTATTCGCTCCTTTGACGGCCTGGCCGCTCAGGGGGCGCGTTTCCTGTTTCTGATTCGGCAAAGCGAAATTCAAAAACACCACACCGCTTCAGTAGTGCGCCTCCTGGTTCCCGATGCTGAGGTAATTCCCATACCCGGAGACACTGCCGGCGCCGCCTGCACAGCGCTCTGGGCAATAGACCAGATAAACAATGATACTCCACTTCTGATCACCAATGGGGACCAGATTCTCGAAATTGATTATCCCGAATCGATCGCCGGCTTTTCTTCTGAGGGAGTGGATGGTGGAGTTCTCGGATTTGAGGCGGTCCACCCCCGGTGGTCTTACGTGAAGGTGAATGCGTCGGGATTTGTCATCGAAGCGGCAGAAAAGCGACCGATCAGTCGCCTGGCAACAGCCGGCACTTATTATTTCAAACGTGGAAGGGACTTTGTAACCGCAGCCCAGCGGATGATCTTAAAAGATGCGCACGTCGACGGAGTGTTCTACATTTGCCCGGTTTTCAACGAAATGATTCTGGAACAGGCATCAATTCTCGCCCGTTCCATTTCCCAGGATACCTATTTTCAATTCAAGACACCCCGAGGGCTACAAGAGTACGAGAGCCTTCTTCGAGATCGAATGCGGGCTGGCCGAGGAGAGCTATGAAACACCAGAAACTGGATGAAATGATCAAAGGATGGTTCGTGGGCGATTTTAACCCCACAATCATCCCCACGAAAGATTTCGAAGTGGCGGTAAAATACTATCGCGCCGGCGACCGAGAGGAAAGACATCATCACAAGGTCGCGACAGAGCTCACAGTTATCGTAACTGGCAAAGTAAGAATGAACTCCGTGGAATACTCGCAGGGAGATATCATTACCATTGAACCAGGCGAATCCACCGACTTCGAGGCTCTAACCGATGTGGCAACGACGGTTGTAAAGGTTCCGAGCGTCAAAGGAGATAAGTATCCTGGGGATGGCTGAGTCGGTATTAAACATCGTTATTCCTATGGCCGGGCGCGGGTCTAGATTTGCGACCGCCGGCTATGAGCTTCCAAAGCCACTCATCGAAATAAATGGCAAACCGATGATCCAGATCGTGGTCGAAAATTTACGTCCCGCCAGAGATCATCGGTTCATCTTTCTATGTCTGGAAGACCACCTGAAAGAGTATGATCTGAAGGCGAAGTTGAGCACTATTGCGCCCAGCTCGCTGGTTGTGGAGGTAGATACGGTAACCGAGGGCGCTGCCTGCACGGTACTGCTTGCAAGAGAATTTATTGCAAACGATCAGCCTCTGATGATTGCAAACAGCGACCAATTTGTGGATATCGATATCGAGGACTATCTGAATGCCCAGACCGCCGCGAACGCCGATGGTCTAATTATGACCATGAAAGCAGACGATCCCAAGTGGTCCTTTGTGGGATTTGACCAGACGGGGCGGATCGATCGCGTAGTGGAGAAAGAGGTAATATCCAACGAGGCAACCGTCGGTATTTATAACTATGCCAGGGGGAACGACTTCGTCACTGCCGCTGACCGGATGATCGCGAAGAACATTCGAGTAAACAATGAATTTTATGTGGCCCCGGTCTATAATGAGATGATCGCCGAAGGGAAAAAGATCGTTCATTACGACATTGGAAGTGTGGGTGATGGTATGTATGGTCTGGGGACTCCGGCCGATTTAGATGCATTCCTGAAAACTCCGGTGGCCCAGCGCCTATGATTCTGTCCATTGTAGTGAATGCTCTTCGTCTCTTTTCTTCGAGAGTATTGAAAAAGCTTATCCGATCCGCATTGGAGGCTCTGGAAAAGAAGAACGCTAGCTTTGCCACGTACCACTTTCGCCCGCAGAAGGCTGCCGATTGTCACTTCATACCAGTTCGGGGTCATTCGAATACTGGAATAGTAATGCAGGGACCGCCTCTGTTCGATGACGAGTTCACCATACAAACTCTCCAGCTCTATCGTCAGATGTACCCGGACTGTAGAATCATATTGTCGACCTGGAACGACGTACCTAAGGAATGGCTTCAGCAGGCGGAAAACCTTTCCGTCGACGTCTGTCTAAATCGAAAACCAGAGAGAACTGGCATCGCCAATCTGAATTTCCAGATCGCTTCATCCAGGGCTGGCATCGAAAAAGCCCGCTCGCTGGGATTAAAGCACATTTTAAAAACCAGGACCGATCAGAGGTTTTATTGTCCGGATACTCTGAATCTACTTCATGCCATTCTGAATAAATACGCCCCTGCCAGCCTCGGAGCAAGCGCGCGAATCCTGGCTGTTTCATTGAATAGCTTTCGATTTCGTCCATACAGCGTTTCGGATATGTTCCTTTTCGGAACGATTGAGGATCAGGAACGGTTCTGGTCAGCCCCTCTAGATCCCCGCGAAGGAAAACCGGATTTTCCAACATTGGGTTCATGGTCCAGGGCCGAAATGGCCGAGGTGTACCTTGTGGCCAATTATCTCAGGGCTCTTGGGTGGCAGCCGGATTTCACATTGAAGGATAGCTGGGCGGCGTTTCGAGATTTGTTCTCCATTGTAGACGCGTCTATGATCGATCTGTATTGGCCCAAATACGAGAGGTTTCTGGAACATCGCTATCCAGCGTACAGCTTGCGGACGGATGCGCAGTTAACTCACGCTTTCTGGCTCGCCCTGTATGAAGGTAGCGCGAAAATTGACAGTGCTCCCGAGGCGGTGCTGAAACGGCCTTTCGGAACAACATTTGCGATGGAGGAGCTCTAATGGGGCTTAAGCAAATTCTTAAAGCCTATCTAGGGAATAGCGATCGGTTTACATTGCCTTCGCCCTCCGAATCTGAGATGGCAGTAATTGCGGAGGCACGTGCCAGAATCAGAAAGCTTCCTGAATTGACTGATTCGAACAATCTTTCAGCCAGCGACCGCGAATGGTTGGAAAATCGAAAGAAGATCAGAAATCTAATTCTATATTCTGACCCAAGAATTTTTCTACGATGGGACATTATCCGACATACAATGTTCGTAACCGAGGCTCCTTTTGTTAGAAGGGAGCTATCAGATCTGCGGAAGGCAGGAATCTCGGCCAATGATCTAAAGGAAGATGATATTGGATCCCCGGAGCAACTTCGCAAGCATCCGTACACAAGCGCAAATCTGGTTCATCACAGGTATCATATCCAGCAATTCGAATCCGTCGCTGGTCATTCTATCGACGATTACAGTTCTATTGTGGAATTTGGCGGAGGATACGGCTCGCTCTGCCGATTGGCTCTTCGGAAGGGGTTTCGTGGCCGTTATATCATTTTCGACCTTCCAGAATTTAATGTTATACAGTATATTTTCCTCACTCTGGCCGGTATTCCCGTGGCAATGGAAGACTCAGAAAGGCCGATGGCAGAAGAAAGCAAAGCTGTAATGCTTTTCTCCTCTCCTGGACTATTGAAAGCATACCTGTCCACAGCAGGCGGACCTTCCCTTCTAATTGCAACATGGTCCCTGTCGGAAACAAGTCTTGATTTTAGGTCGCGCTTCTTACGCGATGCAGGCGAATTTGAAGGTTATTTAATCGCCTTTCAGAAACAGTTCAACGAGGTGGACAACGAACAGTTCTTTCATGAGTTTGCCAAAGAGCGACCAGGACTGAATTGGCAAAGCCGGCCGTGCCGCTACCTCCCTGAGAATAGATATCTATTCGGTGGAAGTAGGCCCGATTGAATTCTCCGGAAATCTCTGTATTGATGCCAGCCTACAATGCTGGTTCCTTTGTTGCCGATGCGATCTATAGCGTCCTCAGGCAATCCCATAGCGATTTCGAGCTGGTGGTATTGAACGATGGTTCTGTGGACAATACCGCTGAAGTGGTGAGGCGCATAGGGGACTCCCGAATCCGATTTGTCGACAATGACCGAAATCAGGGCCTCGTTGGTGTTCGAAACGAACTACTTTCACTGGCCAGAGGCGAGTATATCGCCTGGCTGGATGCGGACGATTTGGCCACGGCCGATCGATTGCAAAAGCAGGTTACTCTACTGAAAAAGCATCGGGACATGGTACTAGTGGGCGGATACGTTCAGCCATTCTCGGACGATTCATCGCGAAAATACAAACTCTGGAAATATCCGGTCCACTCAGACGAATTGAAAAGCAGGATGATTTTTGACGATCCCATTGCGACGTCTGCTACAATGATCCGTCGAGACGTTGTTCTACGAGAGAGACTAGAGTTTCGCCCAGGCTATCGTACTGGCGAAGACTACGATTTCTGGGAAAGACTTTCCCATTTTGGCGCAATGGCCAGTGTACCAGAGGTGCTAGCGTATTACAGGATCCACCAGTATCAGACTTCTTTCTCCGCATCGGAAGCCGAACGTAATGCAGTTCTTAAAATTCAGGGAAGGCAGCTGGATCGACTGGGTGTCGAGCCAACTCCAGACGAGCGACAACTCCATCTCCGGTTGGGGCTATCCGACAACCTTGAACCAGATGAGCTAGCATTCGTGGAATCGTGGTTACGCCGTCTAATTGCGGC
>JAGRNC010000024.1 GCA_020440935.1 Leptospiraceae bacterium
GGAACTAATACTGAAGGGCGATGGTCCCATTGTTTCTGTGGTGGGTAATTGGACCTGGAACGATTCGTCCATGCCCGAACTCCCCTCCTATTTTGATCGGTTTGGTTACCAGGAATCCTAGATCCGCGAGGCCATGCATAGCCGAGCTCGCAGTACTTTGACGTTTTCTTGATCGCAGGCCCCGATGCCAGCAATGTTGGTCATGGAAGGCGCGGTTGGGTTTGAGATATTCTTTAAAAGTACGGAGCTACTGGTAACAACAGCCATTATTCTGCTGGGTCTGTTATTTGGGCGCCTGCAGATCAAAGGAGTGGGATTTGGAAGCTCCGGCGTTTTAATCATAGCCATGGTGGGCGGCTACTTCTTCCAATTTGAGCCAATCCCCATTCTCCAGGACTTTGGTATTGTTTTGTTTCTTCTATGCGTAGGCCTGGAAGCAGGTCCGGGATTTTTCCGTGCCTTTAAAAAACATGGCCGCTCCTTCGTCACCAATGTCATAGTCCTGCTTGCCATCGCCGGAGTGTTCACGGTACTCTTGTTATGGGTTTCCGGCACGAATCCAGGAATCGGACTCGGTCTATTTGCAGGCTCCTTCACATCCAGCCCGGCCCTGATCAGCGCCATGCAATTCAACCCCGAACGCGATGTGATTTTTGGCTATGGTCTTGCTTATCCATTTGGTCTTCTTGGCGTCATCGTATTCATCAACGTGGCCATGAAAATGCTCCGAAGTCGAATGGATGCAGAACTGGCAGGTCGCACATCCATGCACTCCTCCGTGTATAGACTGGAAGAGAAAAAGCTTAACGGAAAGATGATCAAGCAACTGACCGTGTTCCAGGAAAATGAAGTAGTAATTACCGGCATCATGCGCGATGGAACGCTACTACCGGCCAGTGGAAAAAGCAATCTGGTGATCGGCGATCTACTGCGCCTGGAAGGCAAAAAAGAGAACGTGGAACGAACCGGAAATGCCATTGGATCGATTGTGGACCAGCCCATCAATCTGGACGGCGATCTGGGAATGCGAAGTATCGCCGTGGAAAATATGGGAGTGATCAACCGTACATTAAAGGAACTGGGAATTCGCCTCCGCTTCAATGCTTCTATTGCCAGGATTGTGCGATCGGATCTTGAACTATTTCCGGCCCAGGATCTACGTCTGGCCTACGGCGATGTAGTGCATGCCGTGGGCAGCCCCTTTCAACTACAGCAACTGGAACTGTTTCTGGGGCGAGAGCATGGGGTCGCGCCCAGGGTGGATATTACTTCTATTGCCGCCACACTGTTTCTCGCTTTCTTGATCGGGGGTATCATCATCCCCATTCCGGGTATGGGCCCTTTTTCCCTGGGCCTGGCCGGCGGGGCGCTGGTTAGCGGATTGCTGTTTGGCCACTTTGGTAGAATTGGAAACTTCATCGGCCGATTTCCCAGAAGCGCCACTCATGTACTAAAAGACCTGGGCCTGGCATTGTTCTTTGTGCAGGTTGGCTTCGATACCGGCCAGAGCTTCATCGATAATCTGGGTCCGGATGCGCTATACTACGCTGCCTTTGCAGTGCTGCTGGCCGTGGTTCCCATGGCCGGAAGCCTACTAATCGGGCATTTTATTCTGAAGATTTCCGTCAGCGAATGCTTTGGTGTCATCTGCGGAGGAATGACATTCACGCCGGGGCTGGATGTAATCCGAACAGTGGATGATTCGGAAAAACCCGTGGTGGCCTACTCGTCGGTGTATCCAGTGAGTTTGATCCTGATTATTGCTCTGGTGCAGGGGATGCACCTGGCGCTGGCGGCGCTACAATAGGTCGATGGCGGTCCCTTCGCCGTATAGGTCAACAGGCTGTAATCTGGAAGCAGGCCCGGGATCTACAATCCACGGGGTCTTTCTACGCGGGAGCGTAAACGGAACATGTAATCCTTGTACATGTCGTAGCTTTCAATAATGAAACTCAGGTTACTGCAAAATCGAACAACATGCGTTAGAAATAGATAGCGCACCGGACGCACTACTTTGCCATCTTCCATCTGCGCGCGAAGCACGGCCTTGATCTTTCCCAGAAACAGGGAACGGGTATCGTGATCGTAATACCCTTCCCGGCGATAGCGACAGGTGGCCAGCTCATCGATAAATCCCCGGGCATAGAAATAGAAGAACTCCGGGTCTTCCTCGGCTCGCCTGCGATCTTTTTCAGAGAAAGTGTTTAGATAGGTCCACAGAAGGGTAATGCGCGAAGCGCGGCCTGCATCCCCCAGCTTTTCCAGCGCTTCTTTGTAGAAATCTGAAGCCAGGGCATATTCCACAAAGGCCATCCAGGATTCAATACTGGCTTCTACAGTCTGAAATCTAGTAATATCCTGATTGGTCATGGCCGGCAGAATCAGTCTGTCACAGTATTTGTTTTTTTCAACCTTAATTGGAAACGATGCGAAAAAAGCAAAATATGAAGTTGCTTTACCGGTGCCTTTGACAGCAAATTCTGGAATTCGGAGGAAACCATGCCATATACAGAGGAACTGACTATTGCCGACATTCGAGCCAGAGAGATTCTGGACTCCCGGGGCAACCCCACGGTGGAAGTGGATGTACTTCTGGAGGACGGAACCGTTGGAAGAGCGGCCGTTCCATCCGGAGCCAGTACCGGCGATTTTGAAGCGGTGGAGCTTCGAGACGGCCAGCCCGATCGATACCAGGGAAAAGGAGTCATGAAAGCCGTTCAGAATGTAGAGGAAAAAATAACGCCTCAATTACTGGATCGTAACGTATTTCGACAAAAAGAAAACGATCGATTGATGATCGAATTGGACGGTACAGAAAACAAAGGAAGCATCGGCGCCAATGCAATCCTGGGAGTCAGCCTTGCCATGGCCCGGGCAGCCTCCACAGCTATCGGACTGCCGCTGTACCGGTATCTGGGCGGACCTTCGGCGGGCACCCTTCCCGTTCCCATGATGAACATTATCAATGGCGGCGCCCATGCCGACAACTCCGTGGACTTTCAGGAATTTATGATTATGCCTGTGAAGTTCGATTCCTTTAGAGAAGCGCTTCGCGCCGGGGCCGAGATTTTTCACAGCCTGAAAAAGGTGCTCCATGATCGTGGCCTATCCACAGCCGTGGGCGACGAGGGAGGTTTTGCGCCAAATCTAAAATCCAGCGAAGAGGCCATCGAGGTAATTCTACAAGCCATCGAAAAAGCTTCCTATCGTCCTGGAGAGCAGGTGTACATCGGTCTGGATTGCGCCAGCTCCGAATTCTACGACAAGGCCTCCGGTAAGTACAACTACGAAGGCGCTCCCCGTAGCGCGGAAGAAATGGTTTCCGTTCTGGAAAACCTGGCCTCTCGCTACCCCATTCGCTCCATTGAAGACGGACTGGATCAAGATGACTGGGATGGCTGGAAGAAACTCACCGATGCACTGGGCAAGAAGGTACAGCTAGTGGGCGATGACCTGCTGGTAACCAATACAAAACGCCTTAAGAAAGCCATCGATGCAAAGATTGCAAATTCCATCTTGATCAAAGTGAATCAAATTGGTTCGCTGACAGAGACTCTGGAAGCGATCGACATGGCGCGACAATCCCGGTATACTTCCGTGATTAGCCATCGATCCGGAGAAACCGAGGATGTGACGATTGCCCACATTGCAGTGGCCACCGGAGCAGGTCAGATTAAAACCGGCTCACTATCCCGCACCGATCGTGTAGCCAAATACAACGAACTGCTTCGAATCGAAGAAGATCTGGGCAGCGAAGCATTCTATCCTGGCGAGCAGGCTTTCTTTAATCTGCTTCCGTAGCCTGTTTCCATGACCAAACGTCTGCCTTTCCGAGTAGCGCTAATCTGGCTGGCCCTGGCTGGCCTGGGTTACGTGCTACTGCTCGGAGAGGCAGGCCTGTTTCACCGAAAAGATCTTCAAAGCCGATTGGCCCTTATGCAACAGGAGATCGAAGAGCTAAAAACCGAGAATCGGCTATTGCGAGAGAATTACTATCTACTCCGGCAGGGAAACACAGAAAATAGGGAGCAGCAAGACCAGAAGGCTATTATACTGAAATTCGACAAAGAAGAGCCCCGCAGCGAACCAGAAACCGAACTCCATTTGAGTAGCCTGGACCAGGCTCGTGCACTGTATGGTTTTGGAGCCTTTTTCGGATGCCTGGTTGCAGTGGCCCTGTCCATTGCCTGGGAGCGAAAACGCGGACTGGCAAGCGCCGGGACAGATGAAATTCGGTTGCCCCCTGAATCCGATTCAGCCAATAAGAACGAGAATCGGTCCTGAGGGCCCATTTGAGAGGAAACTATGAGTAAAACCAGCGATCTACTGGACCAGTTTAATCCCGTTCACTCGGAGATTGATCGCAAATTTCTGGAAAAGCGACAGATTTATCTATGGGGAGGAGTAGACGACGATTCGGCCCGCTACCTCATCGATCGCCTTCTTTACCTGGAAGCCCTGGAGCCCGGAAAAGATATTACGATGTTTATCAATAGCCCCGGCGGTGTAATTACCTCGGGAATGGCCGTCGTGGATACAATGAATATGATCACATCCGATGTATCCACAGTATGTATGGGCCTGGCCGCCAGTATGGGCGCGGTGCTTCTAACCGTAGGAGCGAAAGGCAAACGCAAAGCCTGGCCTCATGCACGCATCATGATTCACCAGCCATTGATCAGCGGACAGATTGTTGCGCCTGCCATTGACATCAAGATCCACGCCGAAGAGATTCGAAAGACTCGCGAAGAGATCAACCGAATCATCGCAGACACGACTGGAAAGCCGCTGGAGCAAGTAGAAACCGACACCGATCGTGACTTCTATCTGACAGCGGAAGAAGGCGTGAAGTATGGAATCATCGATTCCATCATGGACACATTTGACTGAGAATTAGAAAGCCGGCTTCTGCGAGCATTAGAGGCCGGCCCTTTCCCTTCTATTCACTTCTCTGCACGCACTTTCTTTTCTTATCAGCACTTCACTTTCTTATCCGCGCCGGGACTGATTTCGGTGTGCGCTCAGAGCGAACCGATTCGCAATAGATTGTGCGTATCAGGAAGGGACATGGACGGCCTATGCAAAGCCGCGTAGCACTACAGCACATTACGCGTAGCATTGCAGCACATTGCTGATGCTGCTGATGCGGCTGACCGGCTATTTGCTCAGCCTGCAGTGCTTTCTTCGATTAAAAGATTGATGCTCTCTGCATCGGGAGCGGCCAGAATCTTCTTTCGGAAAGATTCATCGTTGAACATGCGCGCGATGGAGGCCAGGGTTTTGATGTGGCGATCAAATCGATTACGGGGCATCAAAAGGAGCACTACAATCTGGACAGGCTCATCGTCCACCGCTTGAAATTCCAGCGGCGAGGGCAGCGTTGCCAGACTAACCACAACGTCTTCTACCCATTCCGACGAGCAATGTGGTATGGCGACGCCAAGGCCAATGCCCGTGGACATGGAAACTTCCCTCTCACGTAGCGCTTCCCAGATCTTCTCTTCGTTAGGTTCCATCGCCGTGTTCACTACGGTGCGATGAAGAAGGTCCCGCAAGAACTCAAGCTTATCGGGACTATGTTCCTCGAAACGAAAGATATTGGAAGGATTGAGGAGTTCCTGGAGTTCCATGCCGGCTAACGAATGCATTCCCGTGGGTCAGCTACGATGCGCCGGCTTCTTGACGGTGTAGATCTCGTCTTTGATTGGAAGCTCTTTTTTGAGGTTCTTGATGTAAGGCAGAAGGTCGCCCATCTCTTTGTAATGCTCGCAATTGGGCATCATTCGACGTGCAACAGTGAAATATTTGTACAGCTTTTCCTCGCCGGAACGCTTGGACCATTTCTTCTTGTTGCAACGAACTCTGAGGATGTATTTATCCTGCTCTGCTTCGTATTGACGAACCACGATGCAATGAGCACAGTTGGCGCAGTATACTTTTTCGCCGGTAGACATAATGACTCCCTGAAATCGGTTGAAAGGTCATACTCCAAAAAAGGCCGCGTAGGTCAAGGCTTCTTCCGATCCTTATCGAAAAAGTTGGTATGAATATAGTGCTGAATCCGCTCCAGGAGCTCTTCATCGGGATTCAGAAAAGCCAGGCCTACGTATTTTCCGGACACCCGGCTCACCTCGCCTTCAAACTCCACATGCCGATCCAGAAGTTTGAAACGGATCTGAACTTTGTCTCCCTGATACAGGGTAGACCGACTGGTAAAGGAAAGTCCCCCGATTCCGATGTCTACCAGCTGACAGGCATGCCAGGTGGGATTTCCCTGCATGCAGAATTCCGCATCTGCCTGGATCTGTGCTCTGGCCTTCTTTCTCTTCTGCTGGGCCGGATCCCGGAAATGCAAAGAATCGTTAAAGAATGATCCTCCGCTCATGCACCTATGGAAAGATCCGGGGTGGCCCTGTCAAAAGCAATCCCCGGTTCTGAGATAATTCTGTAATGATGGCTGACCATGGGGCCTGCCCTGGATTTGAAATGGCTGGGGTGCGGTCTGATACCGAAAATAGCGGCCCCCGAGGAGCCGCCGAAAATTCTGCTGCGACCGAAGAAGTTCTATGAACCTGCGAATCCTATCGCGCCGCGAGGTCCCCGGCTTCCTGGGACTGTTGAGTCAACGCTGCCAGACGCTTTTCGTAGTTAACGGGCAGGCGCACAGGCATGTCAAAGTGCTCAAGGATGGCGTTGAATGAGATATACAGGAAACCAGCAGCATAGATAGCCATAAATGGAATCAGAAATGGCTTCTCTACAAGGATGGACCAGTAGATAGAAACGATGCAATAGATACCCATAGCAAGTTCCAGAAATACGGCGGGATCCAAAGGAATACGGTATTTCATTCGCTGCAACAGTCGATCGCTGGAAGATTCAATTCGATACTTGGGAGTTCGCTTGAATCCGGACTTAATGCCCAACAGAGCCTCGATAAAGGCCCGGGTGTTGTTGATGGCAATCCCTGTTCCAATCATAATTAAGAAGGGAATCCAGATAATCCGAGTTTTCCAGTTAACGTATAGCTCACGTTGCGAGTAGATATAGAAGAATGTGGGACCAAACGTTGAGATACTCAGAAAGGTGGCCGCACCAAATAGAACAGAGATAGAAACATCGTAGATGCTAAAGCCGGTCCACTGATCCATCAGAAGTAGAGGAAGAGCCAGCAAGATGTTTAGAATCATCAAAGGATGCACTGAATAGCTGAGAAGGTGAATAATCGCCTCTCCTTTGATCTTCCAGTTAAAATCAGAACGCCAGATGCGAGGAATGAGCTTGAGCGCAGTCTGGATACTACCTTTACACCAGCGGAATTGCTGCGATTTAAAGGCCGCAATCGTTGCAGGAAGCTCTGCCGGGTTCACAACATCGCGGAAATAGCGAAATTGCCAGCCCGCCAGTTCGGCTCGGTACGAAAGATCAAAATCTTCTGTGAGCGTATCTGCCTGCCAGTTGCCTGCATCCATGATACACTGACGCCGCCAGATACCGCCGGTACCGTTAAAGTTCATCCATAGCTTGCTTGCGTTTCTCGCAACCTGCTCGATGACAAAGTGGCCATCGATGCCAAAGGATTGGGCCATGGTAAGCAATGAATAGTTATCGTTAATGTGACCCCAACGAGTCTGGATCATACCAATCTCTGGATCCACAAAATAAGGCATGGTTTTGATCAAGAAGTCCGGAGCGGGCAGGAAATCTGCGTCAAAGATAGCAATGAAATCAGAATCGGTCTTTTCCAGGCCTTCGCGTAGCGCTCCGGCTTTATGCCCTTTGCGATCCACACGGTGAATGTGCTGGATGTTAAATCCTTCCCTTTTATAGGATTGCACCAGACTCTCGGCCTTTTCGCGAGTTTCATCGGTGGAATCGTCCAGAACCTGGATTTCCAGTTTGTTCTTGGGCCATTGCAGACGAGTGGTGGCGTCAATCAGGCGATCTACAACGTAGAACTCGTTATATATAGGAAGCTGGATGGTAACTTTGGGAATCTGTCGCGCAGGAGTCTTTTTAAGATCCAGCGGTTCATGCTCTACATCGGAAAGACAGTATTTGTCATTCTGCCGATAAAGATACACCATTAGATACGAATGAACGCCAAAAACGAATAGCGCAATAATATCCAGGGAGTAGATAATAATAATGAGAATAGCGATTGTGTCCATAATAGGGCCCTGTCGATAGTTGTGACCACTTCGCAAGAGGCCCCCTGGGGGTCAACTCCTATAAGTTGTCTCGATTCAGTGAAAGTTAAGAAAGCGTCCACTACTTATACAACCGGCGGTTGCTCTGTATCGTCGGATTGCCTGGTATCGTCAGATTCCCATTCTTCTGGAGTTTCTGAAGCATTGGATGGCTCAGGATCGTATAATAGTAGCCATTGTCCGCGGTAATCCCGCTGCTCGGCTTTATAATGCTCGGCAATCCATGGCTCCATAGATGCAGCATCAAACGGTCTGGGAGCCTGCACCAGCAATAGAGGTAGCAGGGGCGGATCATTGCTTTGCAACCAGGCAAACAAGCTCTGCAATTTTTCGCAGCCACCGTCGCGCTGCCAGAAGCTGTAGGGCAAATCCAGATAACAAACGGAGCGTTGCGGCCCCGCGGTCAGGAGCGGCAAAGTACGAAGAAAATCTTTGTTATGCAATCGAACCTTGTAGTCCCGTACTACCTGCCGTAGCCAGTGGAATCGACCGCGATCTAACTCCACCAGATGCACCGGCTCAAATCCACGGCTCAGCGCTTCCAATGCCATTTGTCCGGACCCGCCGCACAAATCCCAGAAAGGCTGCCGCGCGTATCCACGGTTTTCCAGTAGCTGAAATACAGCCTCTTTTACGAGGCCGGGTGTGGTATGCCGATGACCATGTACGGCCGGTGGAAGCGGAATTTTGCGACCACGAAAGATACCGCCTGTAATAGAAACGGACTTCTGCTGCCCCTTCAATCCCATCGCTTTCCGCGAACTTTGCGCAGGTATTTCCAGTGGCCCAGGTAGATGTAGGTAAAGACGATTCCGAATACAACGGATGCGAGAATTACCTCGTACAGTCGCATCTGCACCCGCCAGAATAAGAATTGAAGCGTTACAGCCGCCGGATTCCCCAGTACTATAAGAAACAAAACCAGAAAAGCGGTGAGAATCAGTGTAAATCGAACGGGCATGGCTCTAGAGCTGCGTTACATTCACGCTGCCACACATAGGACAGACCATTACCTCGGTGTCTACTTCTTCTGCGGAAGGCTCTTCCCAGCGATAATCGCAATCTTCGCAAACAAAGCTTACGATATCCAGGTCTTCCCGGTCCTCTTCTTCGTCCCAGTCCTCTAAATCTTGATCGAACTCTTCGTCCATCATATGCGGTGTCCAAATTTGAAATGAAGCTACTGGCTACAACGAAAAAACCCATCCAAACTTGCATTGGATTCGCTGTGCGGCGAGCCTAGAGATTGGTGGGAAGACGATTGAGAAAGTCCGCACCCTCCGAAAGGGGCTCTTCGGCGTGCAAATCGTGGATCGTTGGATTTTCACCACAGAGCGGACAGGCAGGATCCGCGGCAAAATCGATGCACCGAAAACTGGAATCCATCATCTCAAATTGCAGCACTCGACCCTGCAGGGCTTTACCCAGACCGAGTATGATTTTCAGCGCTTCCGCTGCCATGGCCGATCCTACCATTCCTGCCATGGCGCCCAGGACTCCTGCATCGGCACAGGTAGGCACCGCCTCGGCCACGGGCGCAGCAGGAAAGAGGCAACGATAGCAGGGACGCCCGGCTCCATTCTTGTGCGTGCCCGTACCAATAATGGTTCCATGAAAGCGCAATATGCCACCGATCAAAGCCGGTATGCCGGACAGTACACTGGCATCGTTACACAGAAACTTGGCCGGTATCGAATCGGTGGTTTCCAGCACCAGATCCATGCCCTGTAATGCCTCCCTGGCATTACCCACTTCAAATCGGCAGTTCCAGGGTTCGATCTCAATGTTGGGGTTCAGCTTTCGTAGTCGGTCTACAGCCGCATCCAGCTTGGAATGACCGATATCGGCCGTATCATACAGTATCTGGCGCTGCAAGTTGGTCAGCTCCAGGGTATCGTGTTCCAGTATGCGCAGATGACCAACGCCGGCAGCGGCGAGATAGGCCAATACTGGCGAGCCGAGACCACCGGCGCCGATGACGAGGATTCTAGCGGATTTGAGTTTTTCCTGGCCTGCCCGCCCTACTCCCGAAAGCAGAATGTTTCGGGAGTATCGGCTGAGCTCCTGGGATTCCAGCATGAACTGGATTACTTGCTTCTTGCGGAGGCAAGCTTGGTGGTGAGATCGGCTAGCAATTCATCTCTGGAATCGGAAAGATCGCTCATTAGAGCGGTTACTTCGGCTCCCCGATCGTCCCCTTTTTCCACCAGAACATGGAGAGTAAGCGCGGCTGCGTATTGCATAACAACGGATTTGCTGTTTTTGGCCACTTCCAGCAGGCTGCTCACTGCTTGATCCTTTCTGGAATCGTCTTTCAGAGTGGACAGAGCGTAGGCCGCTTCCAGTCGCACTTCGTCGGGGCTATTGGAGCTTACCAGACTGATTAGCTCTGCAGAGTAATCGTCAGCCCCTTTTTCGGCCGCGCATTTGGCTCCGGCAATTTGCTCGGCGGCGATAGATGAGTTCAGGTTTGCGCTGCAGGGCTTGTCGCTCCCTTCGGCCAGTAGAGCGCCGGCAAACAGGAATGCTGAGATGGCAATTACGATTCGTGCTGACATACCCCACACTATGGCTTCGCCGCATTTCCAGTCAATTTGATTTACAACGATGATTCAATAAATAGGTTGGGGCCATGGATCTTCCGCTGCACCCTGTAATCGTCCATTTCCCGGTAGCGCTCACTTTTGTGGCATTGATTGCCTATCCAGCGCTGGCCCTATGGATTGGAAGCAATCCCGATCGACAAAAAGCCTGGGTCGTAGCCAGCGTATTGTCCATTATTCTCATTGCGGTATCCTACGCCGCTTTGTTCTCCGGTGAGCAAGATGCGGAGGCAGTGAGCAAGATTGTAGGGAATGATCCCATCGGGGAGCATGCTGAGGCTGCCGAATGGTTCTTTTATTGCTCCTGGATTCCATTCTTGTTCTCTTTGATGGGGCTAAAGCCCTGGAAAGGACGAAAGGCCGGAATCTGGCTCACCGTGCTTGCCCAGGTGCTGGTCACCGGGCTGCTCATCGAAGCGGCCCATCATGGCGGAGAGCTGGTGTACAAACATGGCGCGGCGCGGGCGCATTATGAACAAAGCACCCAAAAAGCCGGCGAAGTACCGGACCCATCCGGACAAGAAGGCGACCCCGGGCATCCCAATCCCTGATGGCTTTGGCGAAGCCGGACCGCCGCGCTTATTGCGGCGCGGCCGCTCAATACGCGCTGATCTGATACACCTGGTCGGCGGGCGTGGGTGGTGTGGAGGAGCTTACAAAGCTACCATCCATCAGTCGAAAGCTCTTTGCGTAGCGGATACTTCCATTGCGCAAGCGTAGAATGATCCAACCGGTGCCGCTGGATCCCACCTCTCTTAGCGATTCCAGCGAATACTCCGCGCCATCCAGGGCGCTTAAAGATCCGCGATTCCGCTGCGTTAGAAGCAAGAAATCGCTACGAGTGCCCTCGCCAATCAATAGACCAGGCCACCGGCGAATACCGGGACGTACCATTTCATAATCGTCCGGATTTAACTGATAGGAAAACAATGCCTTTAATGCGTCTTTCCTGGCCGATTTCTCTTCCTGCACTTCCTGGCGCTCCAGATTCGGCGATGGACCTTCGCCCACCGATTGATCTGTTTGGTTGTCCGTGATCGGGTGCGGCTTTTCATTGGTGGATTCTGGATTGTTTTCCACCGATGGGCCTGTGGCCACCTGACCGGAGTTACCCGATGAGCGCCGCGACTCCACTCCATGTTCGGTAAGCGTGGATTGCATCACAGGATCGGGACTGTCCAGAATTTGCGAGAGAAATGGAAGCTCTTTGTCTTCCTTTCGAAGACTTCTAATTTCGCGAAACACATCTGCTTCGCGACTCTTTGATCTGGTTTCGAATACATCGCGCACAACATCGGTATCGCCGAGCTGTAATGCACGAGCACGCGCGGTTTCACGAAGGCTTCGGCCGCCCCCATAAAAATTACCAATCATTAGTAGCCGTCTGTTTGCGGATCGAGCCATTGGTCCCTGCTCGGCCAGCGATTCAAATAATTCGGTGGCTTCTTTCAGGGATCCGGTTTCCTCAAGACAGATGGCATGCCTGTATCGGTCTCTGTCATTGAGCGGCGCTCCCTGTTTATTTGCGCGCGCAAAAGCCTGCACGGCCGCCGGGCAGTAACCTTGCTCGAATAATCCGTTGGCCTTTTCTAATTCGGAAAGCTTCCTGGACTCCAGGACTTCCGAACGCTCTTGCTGTATGTGCATCAACTGAATCAGGAATCGAGCTGTGCGGTCAAAGTGAGTGGCAGGATAACGTTCGGTGACAATGGTAAGCAATCGTTCGGCCGCTTTTTCCTGACCGAGGGCCATATGGCAAAATCCCCGGTGTAGCATCAGAAAGGCGGGAAAAGGCTCCGAAAATTCCCGGGCATCCAGCCGTGCATACACATCCAGCGCCTGACGGTACTTGCGACTTCGCTCGAGATAAAACCCCAGCTTAAGCGCCACCAGCCTTTCGCGATCCGATTCAATATGCATGGGCTCTTTAAACGTAAGCCATCGAATGGCATTGGTGGCCCACAGTGCGGTTAGTGGCACCGAGTACTGCAATGCCGGCTGGCCCTGCGGATTCAGTACTCTGGACTCCAGAAGGTTACGATGCAATTCCGTAGATAGATCGGTATGCTCTTGTTTCGCGAAAGCCAGCCGTTCGCGCAAGGCCTCGGAGCTTAGCTCCAGATTCATGATTCGATCGCGCTCAATGGTCTGCCGGAGCTCCAGGATCTTGATATCCAGTAGGCCGCCCATGGCGCTGAACAAAAAAGCCAGCACCGCGCAGACCAGCCCCAGAAGACCCCAACGCCAGCGCTTATGATGGAAGGAAATTCTCATGGAAGATCCATTACCAGAAGTGTCAAATCATCGGTTTCGCTGGTGCGAAAGGAACGAATGCTATTTTCCAGCGCACGACTGAGGGCATCGGAATGCATGGATGCAGTGGAGCGTATCAGTTCGCGGGCACGTTCCATTCCGAACTCCTGGTCGCCGGCCGTAGCTTCGGTAAGACCATCGGTAAGAAGTACCAGGCGGTCCCCGGCTTCGTACGGAATCTCCAGTTGCGGGTAGCGCATATCTTCAAAAAGCCCGATGGGAGTGCCCTGCGATTCCAATCGGCTGAACTCATCTCTTCGCCGATGATACACAAGACAATCCACATGTCCCGCTCCCGAATACAATAACCGACCTTTCTGAATTAATACGTAGATTCCCGTAGCATAGAAAGTGGATGTAAGCCGACGACAAAGTTCTCCATTCATGGATTCCAATAGCTCTCTGGGCTCTTTGTGCCGACCGATGGCGCCATCCATGGATGAAGTGACCAGCGCGGTGATCAGGGCTCCCGACACACCATGTCCAGCAGCATCGCCAATAAATGCGCCTACATCGCCGTCTTTGAAGCGATACAGATTACACATGTCGCCGCTGACTTCCCGAAGCGGCATAAAAACAAAGGATGGTTTGAATTCCTGAAAAGCGGAGAAATCGGGAAAGAAGGCCTGCTGCACATCTTTACCGATATCGAGCTCGTTTTGCATTTCATCGTTCAGGCGTGAAATAGTACTTAGCTGATTCTGAATTGTGTTAACCTTGT
>JAGRNC010000249.1 GCA_020440935.1 Leptospiraceae bacterium
GGCGTTGTTCTGCAGCGCGACGGAGTGGCCTTCCCGGATAGCCTGGTAGGCACCGATTCGCATACGACCATGATCAATGGCCTGGGTGTCCTCGGCTGGGGCGTGGGAGGAATC
Organism: Leptospiraceae bacterium; assembly: GCA_020440935.1. Taxonomy (GTDB): domain Bacteria; phylum Spirochaetota; class Leptospiria; order Leptospirales; family Leptonemataceae; genus UBA3465. The sequence continues at coordinate 115 of JAGRNC010000249.1, forward strand.
GAGGCCGAGGCCGTCATGCTGGGTCAGCCCATGTACATGCTCCTTCCGCAGGTGGTAGGCTTCAAGCTGAAAGGGCAGCTTCCGGAAGGAGCCACAGCTACCGATCTCGTCCTTACTGTGACGCAGATGCTTCGCAAGAAGGGAGTGGTAGAAAAATTTGTTGAATTCTATGGTCCTGGATTGAGCGCCCTGGGTCTGGCGGATCGTGCAACCATTGCCAACATGGCGCCCGAATACGGAGCCACCACAGGTTTCTTTCCCGTAGATCAGGAAACCTTGCGCTACCTGGAACGCACCGGTCGATCCAAAGACCAAATCGCACTGGTTGAGGCATATTACAAAGAACAAGGAATGTTCCGGACCGATTCCTCGCCCGAACCTACTTATTCCGACTCTCTGGAGTTGGATCTCAGCACCGTAGAGCCATCGCTGGCGGGTCCCAAACGCCCACAAGATCGCATTCCGATGAACGGACTGAAGTCCAAATGGAATGACCTGCTAAAATCAACGATTAAGGACGGTGGATACGAACTCAGCGGCGAAGCGCTGAGCAAAGTCGGTCATGTTAAAAACGGTCAGGAAACAGAAATCACGCACGGCAACGTTGTTATCGCAGCCATCACATCCTGCACTAACACCTCCAATCCTGGAGTGATGGTAGGCGCCGGACTGCTGGCAAAGAATGCAGTGGAAAAGGGTCTTACCGTTAAGCCATTTGTTAAGACCAGCCTTGCCCCTGGATCCCGAGTGGTAACCGATTACCTGGATCGCGCCGGTTTGAGCGATTATCTCGATAAGCTCGGTTTTCAGACCGTAGGCTACGGATGCACCACATGCATTGGTAACTCGGGGCCCATTCCAGATCCCGTGGTTGATGCAATCAACGAAGGCAATCTGGTGGCCGCCTCTGTGCTCTCTGGAAACCGAAACTTTGAAGGCCGAATCTCGCCCAATGTAAAAGCCAACTTCCTGGCCAGCCCTCCGCTGGTAGTGGCCTATGCCATTGCGGGAACTGTTGATATTGATCTGGCAAAAGAGCCTATCGGAAAGGACAAAGATGGCAAGGATGTATTCCTTAAAGATATCTGGCCGTCCGCTGATGATATTCGCAAGACAGTGGATTCTGCCATTGAACCAGAAATGTATCAAAGTCGCTATGGTAATGTGCGCGTTGTAAATGAAATGTGGAACTCCATACCGGCCCCCGAAGGCCAGAACTACGACTGGCAGGATTCCTCCACCTACATTCAGGAGCCGCCTTTCTTCATCGATATGCCTCTGGAAGTGCCTCCGTTGAGCGACATTAAAGGTGCACGATGCCTGGTAAAAGTAGCGGATTCCGTTACCACCGACCATATTAGCCCTGCTGGATCCATAGCCAAGGACAGCCCGGCCGGAAAGTATCTGCTGGAAAATGGCGTAGAAGTAAAAGAGTTCAACTCTTACGGCTCCCGTCGCGGAAACGACCGTGTAATGACTCGCGGAACCTTTGCCAATATTCGATTGCGTAACCAGCTAGCTCCCGGAACGGAAGGTGGATTCACCCGTCATTTTCCCGATGGAAAACAGACGACCATTTACGAGGCAAGCCTGGAGTATAAGAAATCCGACACTCCGCTGGTCGTGCTTGCCGGTGCCGAATACGGCACCGGTTCATCTCGAGACTGGGCCGCTAAAGGCACCTTCCTGCTAGGCGTTCGCGCAGTCATCGCGACCAGCTTCGAGCGAATCCACCGCTCCAACTTAGTAGGAATGGGAGTTCTTCCATTGGTCTTCAAAGATGGCCAGACTCATGAAAGTCTGGGGCTAACGGGAGAGGAAACGTTTGAAATCCTTGGGCTCTCTGACGATCTGAAGCCGCGACAGGAAGTAACTGTAAGAGCAGACGACAAAGAGTTCAAAGTGATCTGCAGACTGGACAATGCTGTAGAGATCGATTATTACAAGAACGGTGGCATTCTGCAAACTGTGCTCCGTTCCTTTGTCAAGGATTCGAAATGAAATACGCCACTGTAATTGCAGCCTTCGCTGCCCTATTCGTGCTGCAATGCAATAGCAGCGCGAGGGAGACTTCAGAAACGAAAATGGAAACAGTTAAGAACATGATCAACGAAGGAGCGCTGGTTCTGGACGTGCGCTCGCCCATGGAATATAACATGGGACATTACCCGGAAGCGATCAACATTCCAATCACAGAATTGCAAAAACGCGTCAATGAGGTGGGAGACTCCGGTCGAGCCATCGTAGTCTATTGTGCCTCTGGAGCGCGAAGCGAAACAGCCCGGAACTTCCTGCGTTCCATGGGCTATTCAAACGTTGTGAACGCTGGAGGCCTTGCGGACATGCCCCGGTGACCGATCTTCGGTCCAAGTTCTTTGCAAAGGCCTGCATGATCCTCATCGCAGGCCTTTTTCTATTTCAGTTCCCACGCTATCATCCGGGTAGCGATGTATTTGAGAATGGGTTTTCCAGCGACACAGCAATTCCCATATTGATGATCAATGCCGATTATTTCAGCCCATTCAGCCTTTACTATTGGGGCCAGGATCGCTTTGGTTCCTGGCCATTCTTAATTTTTCGCGCTATTGGCAGGGTGTTTTCCATCCATTGGAGCGCCGTCGCAGTGGCTGCGGGAATGTATCTGTTCGTGCATCTATGCATGCTTGCCTATTTCTGGTCGGCGCGTAATGGCGCCTGGGAGCTGCTGGCGGGCTATGCGATATTGCATTTCTGGCCTGGCGTTGCCACTTTCATTTTTGACCTATCGCAACCGTACGGCTGGCAGCTGGGATCTCTGTTTCTCTGCTTCCGCGCTGCCGATGGGCTGTATACAGGTAGGAGTAAGAAATGGATCTCATTGATCTTATTCGCTATTTTCGCATTTCTCAGTATATGGCTGAGTCCATCCAGTGTGATCTATGCAGGCTTTTATGCCATTTCGGGATTCGGCAGAAATTATCAGAAACCACTCCAAGCTTTCGCAGCCGCCGGACTTGTGATTGTCGCTTATCTGTTGCACTCCGCCCTGCGGAATTCTGTGCTGGGATTCAACGAAACACATTTTCTCTACACGTTCGAGACTCCGCTAGAATGGGATATTTCCGGTATTTCTCTGGCATTGCCGCATTTGTCGAAATCCATTTCTACATGGGAAATCCTGGTGTGGGGACTGGGAATGGTTTTATTGGCATCTGGATTTTCTTATGAGCAATTCCATCTCAGAAAACGGCCAGCTACTGTCTGGTCCTGGGCCGCTGCATCGATAGTTTTCCTGGTGGCGATTTGCGCGCTGAACTGGTTTGCACTGAATCAGTTCGCGCCAAGATACGTCGCGGTACCACGGCTAATGTTTCCTCTTTCCCTATTAGTATATGCAAGTCGTCTGGGCTACCCCGCGAGGTTAAAACGGAGCCGGGGCTTCGTCGCCGCCTTAGCATTGGCCCTACTGGCAGTTCTGTTCTGGCCCGATTCTAGAATAAGCAAATCATTTCTATTGCGTTCAAAGGAAGCCAGATACCTGGAGACGAGATATCCGGGAATCCCTCTCGTAGGTAGCTACTGGAATACCTATGTATACGCTTCGCTTCAATCAGGAGCCGGGAATCTGCCGCAACCGGGTATCGGACAATACAGAAGGACTCCATTTCTCATGCCGCAGATTCTAGCTGCCCATCAATTGCTGGTGAACCACAACTCGTTTTCCCTGTATCTAAAAAACGGAGAACCCGTGGAATCGCTGCGCTTCGGAGGTCAGCGCTACATTCTTGAGGGCCCGCGAATAAAGTTTGAAAATCTGGATCTCTCCCTGTATCGAAAAAAGTAGCTGCTCGGCATTAAGTTATTTTTGCCGCCAACGATAGTACCATTGAGGCTATGGAAGCGCTACAGACAACATCAGAAGAAGCGACAGTTGGAGATCTAATGGCAACGTTGCAGTTACAGGAAGGAATTCTGATTGTACGATTGCACGGAAACCTGGATCTGGAAAATCATCAGCAACTGCGCGCCATTCTCTCAGACATTCTGGACCGATCGGATGCAGCCCTGGTGAGGATTGATCTTTCTAGAGTGACTAATATCAGCTCCAGCGGATTTGGAGCTTTGGTGGATTTCTCCAGACGTCTTCCTGAACAGCGAAGCTTGATTCTGGCGAACCTATCGCGGGCCTGCTCGCAGGTTCTATCGCTTCTGAATCTGGCGCCGTTCTTCCGCATCGAGGAATCCCGGTCGCCAGCTTCGCCTCAAATGGCCGATTAGCAGATCAGGCCGTACTCCCCGGAGCCACAGGCATCGCCGACGGGATCTTTTTTCCAGCCATCCTGCGAGCCACTACTGCTTCAAAGTACTCATCGTAATTGGGGAAATTGGTGCCGCATAGGCGGTCCCAGAAATTGAAATACAGGCTAAAATTGCCGTTAAAGTGCGAATGATGCATGTTATGATGCGTGGATGTATTGATCCACCTGGTCAGTCGGCTCGTAGTCCATCCGGAAGGAAAAACTTCATAACACGAATGCCACCAGATATTCATGATC
>JAGRNC010000250.1 GCA_020440935.1 Leptospiraceae bacterium
CAATGCCTCCTGAGTGAGCTTATTGAAGCATAATCTTTGGAATTGCGCAATAGCCGCCTGGTAACAACAGCGCATTTACTCTGGTCGATTTTTCGGATTTATTGATCGATTCTGCGGTTAACCTTTCGATAGTCGCTGGGACTGCTATCCACCAATCGACGGCAGGTTCCGGAAAAATGCCCCTCTTCTGCAAAATGGAGCTGCCGCGCGATTGCGCGAATAGAGCTATCCGTATAGACCAGCAATCGCTGAGCCTCTAGAATACGTCGCTCCTGGATCAAGGCTAGCGGACTGCGTCCCAGATCTTTGCGGATACGATCCGATAGATGCCCCGGTGTGACGCCCAGGTGACGGGAATACTGGCGTACGGTTGCCCATTCGGCATAATGCAGGGACACGAGATCTTGAAACCTACGGACCAACGACGAAGGCTGTTTTCCCCGGAGCGAACCGACGCTATTCTCATCGTAGATCCGGCTCACCTGTGAAAGAAGTAGTTGTAATCCACCGGCAATGCCGCTCCGTCGCCAACGATCGTGCGCCTGCGCTTCGCTTCGAATGGTTTTCATAGATTGAAGTATCCATTCGAATTCCGCTTCAGGAAGAAACAATTCGTGCAAATTGGCCGGGTTGCGAAGAACGGAAAATTCGGCCCAGTCCGCCGTTGGTAGCGCGTCCGGGGTAAAGCATACCATCGGGCCTGTTAGAGTCCCCCGCTCTTCTTTTACATGCACTTGCTGGGGATTACCGATGTAGATACAGCCCGGCCGCCCGGAATAGGCTTTCCCATCAACCCAGTGGCGGCTTTCTCCACTCTCCAGTAGAGCAATCATATAATAGTTCTTTCGATGTGGGCGCAAAAAGAGCTCGCGCCCGGGATGCCGGCCGCCGTTCAAATCGAGAAAGTGGAAGCTTGATTCGCCGCAGAACTGCTGCAGCGAAATAACCGGCACGGCATCTGATCGTTCAAGCTCGGCTACCGGCATAGCGAAGATTGCACGTCCCGGTGGACCTGGTCAATCGAATTGTCGGCCGGCTCTTCGAGTCGCAGAGACATTCCAGCACATTGTAAGAAATTTCGGGATTTCAATCCTTCAAGATTGCGAAGGCCCTCTGCGCGAAGGAGTCGCTGCAAGGTTGGTTTGCTGGCTGCCCGAAAAGTAAAAAGGCCACTTGCGTGGCCTGAAGGTTTAAAGTGGGGCATTGCCCTCTATGTATGCATCCCGTAGGGGAATCGAACCCCTGTTGCTGGAATGAAAATCCAGAGTCCTAACCGCTAGACGAACGGGACTCATTACCGGTCCATCCGGATCTGAGACGACTGGGGCTCGAACCCAGGACCCTCTCCTTAAAAGGGAGATGCTCTACCAACTGAGCTATCGTCTCTACCGCAGGCACAATGTTCGCAGGGGGCCTGGGGGTCAAGTCAATTAGAATTCTACTGATGAAAAAGTTCGGCGAGCTCTTCGTCTGAAAAGAGATGCTCAAGATTCATTAGCACCACAAAGCGATCTTTGTACTTTCCGACTCCTGTAATGAACCGGGTGCTTACAGTTTTTACCGTGGGTGGGCCGCTATCAATCTCTTCGGCTGCAAAGCGCACAACGTGCGAGACCTTATCCACGGACAGCCCCACTCTTCGGCCTGCGGTTTCCAGAATGATAGCGCGATCCAGCTTCTGCGCATCATCTTCCAGATGGATACCCAATTTCTTCTTCAGGTCGATTACCGGCAAGACACGTCCCCGTATGTCCATAAGACCCATGAAATATTCTCGGCTATGGGGAACTTTAATGAGCTCCGACAATCGCACAATTTCATGTACCTGAAGAACCGGTAGGCCGTACTCTTCGTCGCCCAGGGAGAAGACGATGAACTTCTGCTCTATTTCCGAGATGTTTCGCTTGCTTCCAGTAGCAGGGCTTTGCATAGCTCAATAGTAGAAGGCCCGAATCAAAATGCAAGTCCGATCACAGAAAAATACCCCATAGCCGCATTTGCATTTCATGCCAGATAGCATAGGCGGCAAGCCCCTGAAACAATACGATCTTTGGCAAAAATGGTTCTCTCTGACGCCAGAGCCAATCCAGGCCGCCCGCCGCCAGCCCAAAGGCGCCGGCCATAAAGGCAAACCGAGCTGGACTCAGCCATCCGGATAAGAAAAGCGCAAAAAGCGAAAGGCCCAGAGCCAGATCCAGCGCCTCGGACGGCAGTCGTCGTAGCAAACGCGGAAAAATACCAATTACACGATCTTCCTTTCGGCGCTTACGTTCCAGGTAGCGGCGAACTTCGTCCACCAGACGCACCGGTTTCAGCGCCTCCCAGGGGCGACTTTCGTATATGAATTCCTGATGGAGCCGCGATTTCAGGGGAAGGCCGTAGACCCCGCCCATGGATGCAAGGACATGATTGTCGGGGAAATAATCGAACCACTCCTTAAACTTGGCCATGCGCCAGGAAAGGTCTGCATCCCGATTTCCTGAGAAATCCCTTTCCTGAAGTACAACGCCTTTCTTGATCACGGAAACATACTGCCTGCCATTTTCGCTGGCCAGGTTCAGCGTAATGCGTACCATCTCCCGGGCAAAATGGAAATCGAGCTCGATTTCATCGCCATCCGGAGTTTCCGTGCGGTAATGTCGTGAATAGCCTTCCAGCCTGGAAGGGCCAGACTTCCAGAGCCTTCGAAGCGCGGACATATCCAGGGATTCCATAGTTACTTCTACGGCAAATTCGCGTCCCATTGCAGTGTTTTTTCTCTATTTACCTTGACTGAGCCGATGGCTGAAGGATCTGGCATTCAGATATGCAGGAACAGGAAACCGTACTCGGAGAAGACATCAAATTCAGAGGAAAGCTGGAGTTTGACCATCAGCTTCGTGTGAACGGACAATTCAAAGGCACCATCCACTCGGGCGGAGATCTTTCCATCGGATCAAGAGCCCGCGTTGAGGCTGACATTCAGACCGGAGTACTGGTTCTGGAAGGAGAACTTACCGGAAATGTAGTAGCCTCCCGGAAAGCTAGCCTGCGACGCAATTGCCATCTACGGGGCGATCTGCGGGCACCAGATCTTGAAGTGGAATCCGGCTCCCGGTTTACCGGAAGCTGCATCATGGATTAGCGGTATCTCTTTTGTCCCCTTCCCCGTTCCAGATTCATGTACCGGCCACCACGGCCAATCTGGGGCCCGGATTTGATATCCTGGGAATCGCACTGGATGTGGGGACAAACCTGGCCTTTCGCTTCGAAGGCGACCATTACCAATTATTCGATGTGGCGGGCGCCGCCATTCCAATACCTCCAGAAAAAAACCTCATAGCAAAGGCTTATGAAAGAGTACTTCTGGCCTCCGAAGTAGCCCCGGCTCCGTGGACCGCGGTGGTGGAGTCAGATTTACTTCCAGGGCGCGGATTCGGTTCTTCAGCAATGGCGCTGGTGGCAGGCGTCATTCTGGCCAACGAACAGCTGAACGCGCTGGGAAAGAACGCCTGGACCCTGCAACAGCAAATCGCACTACTTTGCGAAATGGAAGGGCATCCGGACAATGTCATTCCGGCCCGCGTAGGCGGCTGGATCTGTTCGCTTCCGCAGGGGCAGTACGCCAGACGCAATCTACCAGACCATTTTGGAATCCAGATCCTGATCCCGGAAAAGCAGACCTCCACCAATGAAAGCCGCGTCCAATTACCAAAGCAATATTCCCTGGAAGACTGCGTAACAAACCTTCGTGGCCTGGCCGCCTGGTTTGATTATATTGATAGCGGGAATGGAGAGTCCTTAAAGGTTGCTCTCCAATGCGACCGTTTGCATGAGCCATACAGAACGCCCCAGATTCCTGGTTTTCAGGAAATACGAAACACTGCCATGGAAGCCGGCTGTCTGGGCAGCTCTCTGTCCGGTTCTGGTCCCGGCCTTGCGGTGTTCTTTGATCGCAACCAGGTGGCCGAATCCGGACTACAAAGAATCTCCGATCTGGCGGTATCCTACGGTTACACCAGTCGGATTTGTGGAATCAACAATCAAGGAGCTCGGAAAATAACGGGCTCTCAAAAAGAGGTACAAAGATGAAATCAGGCAGATCAGCGCTATTGCTAAGTATCATAAGCCTATCTATACTGTTCGCTTATTGCGGACCGCCCCAGGCAAAAGCTGAAATGGACGGAAAAACCTACACATTCAGCGACCTGGACGAAAGAACCCAGATTGAACTGCAAAGAGAATTTAACGAGAACGTTGCCAATGCTTTGCAAAGACATGTGTACGAAAAAATGTTAGAGAAGGCAGCCGCAGAAAAAGGAATGGAGAAGAAAGACTTTCTGGCATCCCTGGAAGGCGAAGCCACCAGCCCATCCGATGAAAACGTTCGAATGATCTACGAACAATACAAGAATCATCAGGATTTTCAGGGCAAGACTTTCGAAGAATCCAGCGCCATGATTCGCCGCGAACTTGAGTCGCAAAGTAAGCGACAAAATGTGAATGCTGCCGTTCAGGATCTTGTGAAGAAATACGGTTTGAAAATAGATCCCAACCTTCCGGACCTTCCGCCAGCGGACATTGCCATAGATGGAGATCCGATTCGCGGAAACAAAGATGCGAAAGTTACCATCGTTGAGTTTTCCGACTTTGATTGTCCTTATTG
>JAGRNC010000251.1 GCA_020440935.1 Leptospiraceae bacterium
ACTGAAAGCCGGGGCCATCAGGCCCTGGTATTTGTAAGGCTGTATGGGGAAGAAGTAAGACTGATAGCCGTAGATAACCGAGAGAAAGACCGCAAAACCAAGAATGTATACCGTATAGTACAGATAGGCGCGATCGCGAGTGGATAGAAAAATAAAGAAATTATAAATACTCAGCGAGACCATCAGGCCAAAGAATGCGCCAAATGCAAAATGGCGCAGTGCGTCGATCTGTGCGAGTCTGGAACTCGACCAGATGTATAGCGGCAGTGTAATTGCATCGTCCGAAGCAATGCGAAGATACAATCTTCCCGCACCGGCGCTGTACTTGAGCGGAAAGCGAAAGAATGGATGGCCACGAATGTCCGATTCGGAACCTCTTCCACTGGCGATTACCGTTCCGGATCCGGTGGCTCCCTCCAACTGAAAGAATTGTATATCGGCAATTCTCGCATTTCCTACTTCGAGAAGTAAATCGGCATCGTTTTCAAAGTTAATTTCTGTAACCAACCATAAAGGCCCTTCTACGATTCCAAAGTTTGGATAATTGCTCGAAATGGGTTGGAACCTGGATAAAGGCAGGGCCGACACTTGCTGCAGGTCAGCATTCAATTCTATGTATCGAAAGGCACGGGCAGCACGGATGTAGCTTGTAGATCCATCCAGATACAGCGGCCCGGCACCCGAGAATCCGCCGGTCTGGTGACAGCCGACGGACACGGAAAGAAGCAGCGCGATGAGGAGCGCCCTGCCGGTCGCGAAAATTAGGGAGTGGAAGCGGTTTCTTCTTTTGCCAGTTCTTCCAGGGCCTGGAATAGAGTTTCGTATTCGGCTCGTGCATTCCATGCTACCCATCCTCGGGCCTCAGTTTTCTCTGCGGCTTTGATCTGCGCAATGATATAATCCTTGTACGACATTCGAGCATAGCCCACATTATACCCAAAAGCCTGGATAAAGGGCTGCAATCGGGTCTTCGTTCCTTTCAGCCGATTCAGTCCTTTTGTTGTTCCTTCTTCGATGGTGAATCCGGGATTGGATAGCCGCTTGGTGTCGCCTATGAAATGGCTCGGGTAGAGCATGGGATAGATTACATCCACGCGTTTTGCAAAGTTTTCGATTTTCTGGCCAATGATATCGTCGTGATTGTAGACGACGCGTCCAAAGAGATCGGCGCCCAGATTCATGTTATGCGCATCGGTGACCGCCTCGGCCCGCTGCAGAATGCTATCGATAAAATCGTATTTTTGTTGCAAGGAGTAGGGAGACCAATCGTCCACAAATCGAATGTAATCCAGCTGTAATTCATTGAAGCCGGCTTCTCCGGTTTTTTCCATCAGAGCATAGAGCTGGTTCAATCGTTCCTCGGAGGGCTTTCGGCTCATCCCATCCTGAAAGCAAACTACTCGACCCGTAACATAGATGTCCTGCGATTTCAGATAGGCAATCACCTCGGGGTTGGAAAGAAAGCGATACGAGCCAAAAGGCTGCACATCGATAACAATGTAATTGATGCCCAGGGGCTTTCCTCGCTCAACAAGCTTACGGACGAGATCCAGGTTTCTACCGCGATTTACATCGAGGTAGATTCCGCGCATGGGCGCCTGGTCCGGTTTGCTCGCTGGTTCTTCCGTGGGAGTGGAGCTGACGCATTGAAGTAATAACAGCCCGCAGAAAGCCGCTGACGTAAGTTTCAGGATATAGGAACTACTCATTACGGTGTAGAGTTTTTCAGAGGCCCGCCGCAGGTCAGGTACTTTTTCTCCTTGTGTTTTGCCGCAGTAAACAGTCATTGAGAGGCCATGAACATTAAGGATTTCCCGGAAGGATTCGTTTTTGGAACATCGACGGCGGCCTATCAGATTGAGGGCGCCCATAACGAGGATGGCCGGGGGCCTTCGATCTGGGACGATTTTTGCGCCATTCCTGGCAAGGTGGCGCGCGGCGATACGGGGAATGTGGCCTGCGACCACTACCATAGATTCGAAAGCGATCTGGATATAATGAAGGATCTGGGATTCAAGAATTATCGCCTATCTCTGTCCTGGAGTCGCATCCTGCCCTATGGCGTTGGCGCCAGAAATGAGAAGGGAGTGGATTTCTATCATCGCCTTCTGGATGCCTGCCATAAGCGCGATATTGAACCCTGGGTCACCATTTATCATTGGGACCTTCCCTCCTCCCTCCAGGCCCGCGGAGGCTGGACCGACCGCGATACGTATCATGCATTTTGCGATTACACCGATCTGGTTACGCGCGAATACCGGGACTCGGTGAAAAACTGGATGATTCTGAATGAGCCTTTTGTCTTTACCGCTGTGGGACATTTCGCGGGCATCCATGCGCCGGGCAAGAAGGGCCTGCGTAATTTTCTCCCGGCCGCCCATCATGCTACCCTGGCACAGGCTGAAGGCGGTCGCATTGCCCGCTCCAATGCCAGGCCAGATGCCCAGATTGGAACCACCATTTCCTGCGCCTATCCCACGCCTTATAAGGACAATGAGCGAACAAGAAAGGCTGTGGAGCGATACGATGCAGTATTCAATCGGTTTTTTATCGATCCTGCCTGTGGCCGTGGATACCCGGTGGATTCCTTTCCTGCTCTTAAGCGAGTGTATGATTATGCTCGCGACGGGGATGAGGCAAAAGTAAAATTTGATTTCGATTTTATTGGAATCCAGAATTACATTCGCGATGTGGTTCGATTCTCTTTGCTGCAACCGGTGCTGTGGTTTAAGACCATCGATGCTGCCAAGCGCGGAAAAGACACGACAGACATGGGATGGGAGATTTATCCAGATTCAATGTATCAGTTGCTCAAGAAATTTGCGGATTATCCTGAAATCAAAAAGATCTATGTCACCGAAAGTGGGGCTGCCTTTCCCGATGAATTGAAGCAGGGCAGGGTAGCCGACCCCAGACGACAGCAGTATCTTAAGGATTACATGGACGCCACCCTCCGGGCCAGCCGCGAATCTTCGAAGATCAATGGCTACTTCGTCTGGAGCTTTCTTGATAACTTTGAATGGGCCGAAGGATACCGACCGCGATTTGGTCTTGTATACGTTGACTACGAAAGCCAGAAGAGGTATCCCAAGGATTCTGCATTCATGCTCCGGGATTTCCTCGCTGGTCGAGACATCTAGACCTCTGACATTGCCATCATGCTATTGAGTTGTTCTTCCGAGAACGGCTCATCAAACTCGATGCCGTAGAGCCGGATCGCATCCGGAAGGTTGCTATTATCTGGCTTCTCTACTCGTCGGATAGCTCCGGTGCGCGTATTGATCTGATCCTGCAGATCTTTAAAGGTCAGCGTACATAAAGTGTCGGTTTCAAAATCGGCGCGGCTTTCCAGAAGAATCCCACCACGCGAAAGGTTTACTCCGGTGGCATCATAGCCGATGGTCTTGCCGAGTTTTGGCTCCTTCGCCAGAATCGTAAGTTGTCTTCGGAAAGGAAGCCTGGGGTGCTGCCGTAGATCTTGTGACAATTTTCCTCCTTATGCGAAATCCCATGGATTATCGCATGTCCAGTATATAGCAACCGGGGTACATAGAGTAGAAAAAAAGATAAAAATTCTTTGCGAATCGATTAATTTAGCGATGCCCCTCCGCTAACAGTCGAACCGTTTCATAATCCAATCTCCGTAATCCAGAACGCAGAGCTCGGAAGGGGTGTTTAGAGATCGGGGCGTATTGGAGGAGTAAGAATTCGATTCTGTAGCTTGAATCTAGACCCGAAAGCTCATCTCTCATGGGTCTATACCGATTGACTGGAGACGGCATCCAGGGATTCTATACGCCCAGCATGCATCGTAGCACCGCCCATTGTATTAAGGACCTGGAGCGATCCGGTCAGCTGGTTCGAATCCAGCGCGAAGTAGATCCGTACCTGGAAATGGCCGAAATACACCGTCGCGTATTTGCTGCCGGAGGGCCCGCTATCCTCTTTGAGCGCGTCAAGGGTTCGGATTTCCCGGCCGCCTCCAATCTGTACGGGACTATAGAACGGGCTCGATTCATATTCCGTAAGACAATAAAAAGAGTACAGGCGTTGATCGCACTTAAGGCGGATCCTTCGCAGCTATTTCGTCGACCAAGTAGTGGTTTCTATGCATTGCGCGGCGCGCTTCATGCCCTGCCCAGGCGGACCGTGGGCGCCCCGGTGCGTTATCGGCGAACAACGATTGATCGGCTTCCTGCCATTCAATCCTGGCCCATGGACGGTGGCCCTTTTATTACTTTGCCGCAGGTCTATTCCGAAGGCCGTCGCGCCGGACTAATGCAATCCAATCTGGGTATGTATCGGGTGCAGCTTTCCGGCAATGAGTATTCTCCAGGAGAACAAATTGGTCTGCATTATCAAATCCATCGCGGAATCGGGGTGCACCAGACCGAGGCGATGGAGCGAAATCGTCCGTTCCCTGTAAGCATTTTTGTGGGTGGGCCGCCGGCGCATACCTTTGCCGCCGTCATGCCTCTGCCGGAAGGCGTCCCGGAAGTTGCCTTTGCCGGCGCACTGGCCGGCCGAGCCTTTCGCTACAGCCTGGACCGCTGGAAGGATGAAAAGGGCCACCGAGTGCGCCAGGTAGTTTCGGCTGACGCCGATTTTTGCATCACTGGAATTGTGGAGCCGGACCTTC
>JAGRNC010000252.1:0-3235 GCA_020440935.1 Leptospiraceae bacterium
ACTTTGAAGCCTGCCAGAGTTTTGATGTACGCGATGCGCTTGAAAGGATTTCCATTCCCACTTTTGTAATTGCCGGCGCCTCCGACCGCCTGATCAGCCCTTCGGATTCGCAGTTCATTGCCGATTCCATTCCCCAGGCCACACTTACATCGATCGAAGCAGGCCATATGGTAGTTGTGGAAAAACCGCAAGAGTTGAGCGATATGGTCCATTCCTTTCTGGACAAGCATTGATAATGCTGAACCGCCAATTCTCGCTGAAGCATACTAGCTCCTACCGTATTCTCATTTGACAGAGTCTATGCAGATCGTACACTGAGTTGTGAATACGAAGGCAGCTGTACTCTACGAATCAGGGCTAAAGCGACCCTATGAAAAGTCGCATCCATTGCACATCGAATCGGTGGAGCTTTCTGATCCCGGCCCTGGCGAAGTGCTCCTGCAAATTAAGGCAGTGGGACTCTGCCATTCGGATCTATCCACCATAAATGGAAATCGTCCCCGCCCAACGCCCATGGTGCTGGGCCACGAGGCGGTGGGCATTATTGTCGATTGCGGACCAAGCGTAAGCACCGTGCAAAAGGGAGACACAGTGAGCGTCGTATTTGTGCCATCTTGCGGATCCTGTGTGCCCTGCAGCGAAGGCAGGCCAGCGCTGTGCGAACCGGGCGCGGCAGCCAATGGAAAGGGAACATTGCTTTCCGGCGATATTCGCATCAAAGGCGCATCGGGCCCGGTACACCATCATCTGGGCGTTTCCGGATTCGCGGAGTATGCAGTTTTATCTGAGCGTTCGGTGGTGAAGATTCGCGACGATATTGACTATTCCATTGCCGCGCTATTCGGATGCGCTGTGCTCACCGGGGTGGGCGCCGTAGTCAATGCAGCCTCCGTTCAGCCTGGAACCACCGTAGGAATCGTGGGTATGGGAGGAATTGGACTGAATGCTCTATTGGGCGCAAAGGCAGCAGGCGCTACCAATGTTGTAGCCCTGGATACGAATCCAGAGAAGCTCAAGGTTGCCGCCTCTCTGGGCGCCACCGATTGCTTCTCGGCGGACGATCCTGATGTTGCGGCCCAAATAAAATCAAAATACGGCGGGCTTCAAACTGTGATTGAGGCGGCGGGCATTCCTGCTGCCTTCGAATTGGCCTACACCATTACCTCTCGAGGCGGACTAACCGTTAGCGCCGGGCTTTCGCATCCGGAAAAGAAAATATCGATGCAGCATGTAAGCCTGGTGGCCGAGGAACGAACCATCAAGGGAAGCTATCTGGGCAGCTGTATTCCGCGAAGGGATATTCCCAGGTTCATCGAGATGTACCGCAATGGCTTATTGCCCGTGGATCGCACGCTATCGGGGACCCTGGCGCTGGACGATATCAACCAGGGATTCGAAAATCTGGCCGCAGGCTCGGTAATGCGCCAGGTGATCGTCTTTTGAAATCGGGAAATCTGGACCAGGATGCCGGGCCCCGGGAGCTCCAGATGCGTTAGACTTGCGCTGACAGGAAACCCGCATTTCGCATGTAACACGGAGCACTGTAGTACAAACAGCTGGAACACCCAGGCCGATTGGAGACTGCAAATGGATAGAAAAGAATTCGATTTTCGCAAAGATTACCGACATTTTCTGGAGATACCTACACGATGGATGGATAACGATCTATACGGACACGTGAACAACGTTGTGTACTATTCCTACTTTGATACCGTCGTGAATCAATTCATGATCGAAAGGGCAGGGCTGAACATCCACGAAGATCCGATTATTGGTGTAGTAGTCGAGACCATGTGTAGATACCGAAAATCCGTCGCCTTTCCGGATATCATTACAGCCGGTCTGCGAGTGGCCCATCTGGGCAATTCCAGCGTTCGCCACGAAATCGGGATTTTCGCAAATGGCGACGATCAGGCCGCGGCCTGCGGGCACTTTGTGCATGCCTTTGTAGACCGCGCAAAGAATAAGCCCACTCGGATTCCGGATTCCATACGCGGAGCGCTACAAAGCATCCAGATTTCGTGAAAATTCGGAGGCATTGGATTGCCCTCTAGTTGGATTTGTCCGGCAAGGTATTGCAAGCATCGAAGCTGTGTTCCATGTACCAACCAGATACCGAACCAGGGTTCCCCTTTGCTCGATAGCGCAAATTTTTTTTCAAAGTGCACTTTGGTATAGATCCTGGTTTTCCAGCGAAGCGTGTGAATTAAAGCGTCCAATAAAATTGGGAGCGGGATTCGCGCCGCCTTACGGTCAAACCGATTACCTGGATAGCCAATGAATACAGAAGAAATGACCCTGGAAACCTTTCTGGTATCACGTACTGATCAAAAAGGTCGAATAACCTACGCCAATGAAGCATTCTGCAATGTGAGCGGATATACGGTCGAAGAACTGCTGGGAAAACCACATAACATTGTGCGTCATCCCGATATGCCCCGCGAAACTTTCAGAGTGCTCTGGAGGGAACTGAAGGCCGGCCGGCTCTGGAGTGGAATGGTAAAGAACCGGAAAAAGAATGGAGAGCATTACTGGGTGAAAGCCTGGGTCTACCCCTACGAAGACACCGAAGGAAAAAGCCACTACGAGTCGGTACGGGTCGAAATGACCGAAGAAATGAATCGCAAAGAGAACGAAAAAATGAATGCGATTCTTTTTAGCATTATCCAGCATTCCATAGAAATCGAAGACGACTCTGAATTCTACGACAGCGCCCTGCGAGCATGCTTCTCCAACCCCTGGTTGGCCCTGGAGCAACGTGCGGGATTATTCTTGAAGGTGCCCGGAGAAGATTCCTTACAGTTAGTGCATTCCATCAATTTCAGCGAAATGGCTCATTCCATGTGTTCCAAAGTTGCCTACGGCCAGTGCCTCTGCGGTCAGGCCGCCCAGAAACGAGAGTTACTATTTACCAATTGCGTGGGGGACCGGCACTCTACGCAGCCTCTGGGGATCAAGCCGCACGGCCATTACAATGTTCCGATTGTTCTGGCCGGGCGATTGGTAGGAGTAATCGTCTTCTACATTTCCCATGGTCATACGCGCAGCGAATTCGAAGAACGATTTCTAAGAAACCTGGCAAATGTAATGGGGGCGGCGATAATGCGGCGGCATGGCGATCGTCAGATCAAACAACTGGTGTCCGAGATTTCCGACAGTAATCGACAGATAGCCGAACAACTGGAGCGAAATCGTAATTTGCATTCAATCATCCAGCAGTACTTGCCCCAGACCG
>JAGRNC010000252.1:3245-4635 GCA_020440935.1 Leptospiraceae bacterium
TGGCGACAGGCCGGAAGCGCTATCGAGGCGGGCAGGGTAGATCTGAAGGGGGAGCGAAAAGAAATGACCTACTTCTTCTGCGATATGTCCGGTTTTACATCATACTCAGAAGAAGCCGATCCGGAAGACGTAATATCTACTGTGAACGAGTACTTTGAAGCGGCCGTGGCGATTATCCATGGGGAAAATGGCGACATTGAACGTTTTATGGGAGATGGCTTTCTGGCAATCTTTGAGGAGTCCAGTAAGGCGGGTAGGGCCGCGCTTCTTTGTACGCGAAAATTCCGCGAGATTGGAGAACTGCGAAGAGAGCGCGGTCAGGAGGCCATGGAATTTCGCATTGGTCTTCATACAGGCGTCGGTGTAAGGGGAAGCGTAGGTGGACCGGAACGCAAAGAATTCACGGTCATGGGCGATGCCGTAAACACAGCCAGTCGCCTAGAATCCCTCTGTACCCCCGGGCGCATCCTGGTGTCAGACGATTTTGTGAAGACCAGTCCTGAGCGCTTTCTGATAGGGGAGCGCTTCGAAATCAAGATGAAAGGAAAGTCCCATCCGCTTTGTGTGAGCTACCTCAAAGGGATTCGACCTGCAAGCGTTGAGCCCTCCGAGCCAATGGCCTTTCCAGTCGCGTCGGTGACTGCCGTTGTTTCCAGGTAGATGATACGCAAACCGTCCTTTGAGCGAACGGGATAGATTTCGAGCGAGCCGCATGCTGAACAGTCAATGCGTTGTGACCGGCGTTGCGGGATTATGTTAGATTCGGCAGCACCATTCGCGGGATTATGTCTCACTTTCTGTCCCATTGGACCGGATTATGTCGCATTAGGCTACTGCAAAGCCCCGCGCTCCATGAAAGAATAACCGCTAAAACCCAGCCGGAAAGGCAATCCATCCGCACGGACCACCATTCTGGCAGTCGGGGTGTTGCTCTGCTAAAATTTTGCGAAAAATGCTTGTCAGAGGGTAAACCTGCCTTTATTTAGCGAATCGATTAGCAGACTATTTTATCAACTGCTAATGGTTTTTCAGGAGGAAAACGACTATGGCAATCAAACCACTGGGAGATCGCGTGCTGATCAAACCCCAAGATGCAAGTGAAGAAAAAGTCGGATCTCTCTATGTGCCGGATACGGCCAAAGAAAAGCCTCAAGAGGGCACGGTTGAAGCGGTAGGAGCCGGTAAGACCGAAGATGGCAAGCTCATCGCCCCCGAGGTGAAAGTAGGGGATCGAGTACTGTACGGCAAATATGCAGGTACTGAAATCAAACAAGACGGCAAAGAGTTTCTGATCGTTCGAGAAAGCGACATTCTTGCGATCATCTCCTGATCCGGAGGATAAAAATGGCAAAACAACTAGAATTCAACGAAGAAGCCCGCAGGAATCTTG
>JAGRNC010000253.1 GCA_020440935.1 Leptospiraceae bacterium
TGCCGGGCGGCCTCTTTTAAGCGAATCATGGAACGCACCCTGGCGGTGAGTTCCTGCAGATCAAAAGGCTTTACTAGATAATCATTTGCTCCACTTTCCAGGCCGGACAGTAGATCTTGCATCTGGCTACGGGCGGTAAGCATGATTACTGGCAACTCGCTTTCGCTGTATTTCTGTCGAATGGCGCGGCATACATCATAGCCCGACAATCCCGGCATCATGACATCCAGTAGCACCAGATCCAGACCGCCCCATGATTCCATGGCGCGCATGGCTTCCGGGCCGTTGCTGGCTTCTATGATTTCATGTTTTTCCAGAGATAGCTGATTTCGCAGCACCTGTCGGTTCACCGGATCATCATCCACAATCAATGTGCGAACCTTACCTTCCCTGTTGTTCGCATCGTCGAAAGTATCCTTTGATTCGGATGGAAATCCGGTCACGCTCCATCGCTCGCCTGGATTGGTCGGTATTTCTGGCACTGTCGGCATCCTGGATCCTGATTGCGGCGGATCGGTGCTCACGGTAGTGTCGAATGTACGCCCTGAAATAGACCCCTCGGGCGCATCGGCCGTAGCCCAGGACTGGATGGGGGCAATGGGTAGAGTAAAATAGAAACGCGATCCCTGGCCAGAAATCGATTGCAGGCCCAGCACTCCTCCATGCAATTCCACGATTCTGTGGGCTATGCTCAGCCCCAGACCTGTGCCGCCGTATTTCCGAACAATGCTTCCTTCTGCCTGCGAAAATGGTTCAAAGATTATTCCTTGCTTCTCTTCTGGAATTCCGATGCCCGTATCTTCCACCGTAACCTGAACTCTGGGATCATCGTCCCCTTCCAGGATCGTTGTTGCGATGGTGATGCGGCCCTCCTCCGTAAACTTCACCGCATTGGATACAAGATTGAGCAGTACCTGTTCAATCCGATTCTGATCGGCAAGTACCGCAGCAATGGGCTGGCATTGGTTTTCTATAATCACTCCGTTTCTGAGCAATGGCCGGCATATGCGAATGACGGAGTCTACCACCGGATTCAAGTTCAGTGGCTGAATATCCAGCGGAATGTCTCCGTTGCGAATTCGCGAAAGATCAAGTATGTCGTTCACCAGATTTGTCAGCCGGTTGCCACTGGCCGAAATCAGAGTCAGGTTATTTTCCACCTCGGCCGGAAGCGGACCTGCGGCGCCGGATAACATGGAATCCGCGATTCCCACAATGCCGTGCAACGGGGTGCGTAGCTCATGCGAAGTATTGGCAAGGAATTCATCCTTCAACCGATCCAGTCTAAGTAGCTCCCGATTCTTTGCGGAAAGCTCCCGGGACGTTCGTTCCTCTATCGCAAGGGCCCTGCGACGGGCCAGATCACGATCTCTCTGCGAAATGCGGATACGATCGCCCACGGCCAGGGTCAGAAGAATTCCGAAGGCCGCCTGTCCCAGTAGGCTACCGTAGTCTGTGGCGCGGTTCACTGGAATCACTTCAATGACGCGCTGCATCGTAAAGATCGCGCCTATCCAGAAAATGATAAATGCAACGAGAAAGAAACGCGCAGCCCTAACATCCTTGCGCCATGCCGCAATACCTAGAATTAACAGCAATGAGTTAACCGGGACTGTAAGGGCCGCAACAATTCGGAGGGCCAGCGAAAGCGGAAGCAATGGAGCGCCGATCGTCGCAATGGCCAGAACTCCTGCGAACAATCGAACGGGAAGGTCCCACCGTGGCATTATGCGGGGAATCTCAAGAAAGTCCCGGGCAAACAACAACAGCGAGACTCCATATAGCCCCAGCAAAATGGGATGCACGTGATTGGTAAACCAGGGATTCGACCAAAGATATAGCTGTCCCCAGCCCAGAAATGCCCCATGAAATAGAAGACCTATTAGGATGGTCAGAAAACCGTACAGATAGGCGCGATCCCTTAGTGTCCAGTAGATGAATAAATTATAGAAGACTGTAGCCAGCAGCAGTCCAAGCATCAATGCAAGGAACAGGTCCCGCAAATTAGCGAAGTGCTCAAATGCGCGCCTTTTCCAGATATGCATCTGAATCGGTTCCAGAAGGCCATCTTCGGATGCGAAGCGGCTATAGACTTTAATTGTCTCGCCAACCTTCAATTCCAGAGGGAAAACAAAGTACAGATCTTCTACAGGGCGCGTGGCAGCAGGTCGCAGATCTCCGGTATGATACTGCTTCGTTTCTGATTGGTGCACAACGTACACATCGATGTAATCGTGCAGCGGATTGGAGACCTCAAGAAACAGCTTTTGCGGAACTCCCGATACGTTCTTTAATTCAATACGTGTCCAGAAAGCGCTGGGTTGGAGGGTGAACTGTGGGCCCTGCCGAAACGGAGGCAACCAGCGCGAGCTTACTGCCTGTTCAAATGTTAGACGGGCCGCAAAATCCGGAAGTACCTGCATTCGCCAGAAGGTTGCGATAGTGTCATGCTTGCCATCGATCAGGATGGGGTGTACAGACCGGGCCTCTGGACCCGACAATGGTGCGGCTTCTATGGCTGGCGCCATAAATACTAAGCCGATGACCAGAATCCTGTAAAGCCACCGTTGCAAGCCGTATCCTGGCTTACTATTACGGGGCGGCGAGTATTTTTGCAAAAGTTGCTGGCCCTGAAGTGACGCCGACCTAAGATCCAATCCTAGAAAAGGGAGAGTTCAATGATACAATCCAACATCCAGATCATCCTATACATAACAGGAGGCATTACTGCCTCGGTCTTTCTCCAATTCCTGGCCCCTGCTCTTTACTTGCGCACCATGAACAAAGTTACGGTGGAGGGTCCCATCGGCTTATTCTTTGCCCGCGCCTGGGCTCTGCCTGTGGCGGCCATTGGTGTACTTTTGATCTGGGCCGGTATGGATCCCGCGCTAAGGGTGCCCGTAATTCTCGTGGCTGCTGTTGCGAAAGCTCTATTTGTTGCGACAATTTTTGCCAATCGCAAAGCTGTAGGGAGCGGGTATAACCTCACCGCCATTTTCGATACAGTATGCGTGCTTCTGTACGCCGGCTACCTCCTGGGCCTCTAAAGTATCCGGTTAAAGAGGCCGCAAGCCGGCCTCGCTACAGGGCCAGGAAAGCCACAGGAAGGTTCCTCAGCGCTTTCTCAGTGCATCGCACCGATTACATCGTTCAGCGATTGCGATGCGTTGGGTAACCACACCAGGGCCCCACCCACAAAGATTACGTACAGTGCAAGTATCTGGCCTCTGGAAAGCGTCCGCCCCTGCCCCTTTTCTCGACGCACAAACCAGAATACAATGAGTCCTCCCATAATCGCTTCGAGTATAATGGCAAAATGCGGCGCCGAATAATAGAGGGCCATACCAATCACAGGGGTTCCGGGACCCATGATATAATGCGGAAAACCCACTACAAGATCGCAAAGCAAATGAAAGAAAACCAGGCCGCCGCACCATAGGGCCAGGTCTTTTCGTCGATAGACCGCAAGAACCAGAAGACCAAAGGCCAGGGCCAGTATCAGATTGGTTACAAGATCATGACTGTACGGAGTATCTACGTGCAGATTCTGAAAGGAAACATCCATAAAGGATTCGGGATGAGCTGTTTCCAGCCCAATGCCTATGAATGTGAGTAAAAACAAATCGGCGAGGTTGGAGGCCAGCAAAAGAAGCCAGAACGGCGCCCCGGGCATCTTACTTCTGGGAACCAGGGCCGTTGCGAAATGACCAACAATCATGATCGCCTCCGTCGGAACGTTAGCAGAATGGCGGCCGCATAGGCCAGATAGACTACAAATAGAAAGATAACCAGCGAAGGCATGGCCAAGGGATATCTACTGCCTGGAATAAGTCGAGCAAAGAATACCCCGCTTCCGGCTCAGAAATCAAATTCCTTCCCTACCCCCGGGTCCCGCCCAGCCTTTCTCCTGGTAAGCCTCGATGCAGTATTTCGCGCGCTCGTCCCGCCGGCAGGTTTTGGACCCCCGTTCGCAGACCGGCAAGATCGTCCCGTTGGGCCTGTGATCATTGACAGTTCTTCCCAGCGGTATTTCGCAGGTTTGGGGCAAAAAGAAACGTTCCCCGACGTCTTATGGTATATGGAACGACGAAGATTGGCGATGCTGGCATCCATGCGCGAAAAGAACCGCCGCATCATGAATCTGGTGCTAGCTACGGCGCTTCTGGGAGTACCGCTGATTTCCGCCGTGGACATTCTGGCCAATCATACAAAATCGACAGCGATTGAGGTAATCCTTGTGGCTGCTTCGCAGACGATCGTTGTGCTGGCGGTGGGCTTGATCCGTTTACTGGATCGCAGGACCTACGAACGCCATGCTACCATGTTGCTCTCCATTCTTCTCACTGCCATAGTATTACCCCAGATCCATGATGTTCTGGTTACCGACCAGTCAAGATTTGAGCTTTTTGGCGCCAGCTTCCTGGGCATGGTATTCTTTCTCCGAATTCCCCGCGCTCGGGCGGCGCTCCTAAATTTCTCCATTTCTTGCTTTGCGATGTATATGTTTTTGGATTATGGGCAAATTCCTGCGACCACGATCATCCCCACTCTTACGGGAATCGCATTGATCGGAATTGTCCGCCAACATCAGTGGGAACGCGCCTTTGATACCGATTTCCAACTGC
>JAGRNC010000254.1 GCA_020440935.1 Leptospiraceae bacterium
CCGATGTTTCGGGTCATGGGCTCCCCGCAGCGCTGGGAGTTTCCATGGCGAAGATCGCATTTTCGGAGCACACGTCTCTGGCCGATCGGCCGGAACGATTCCTTGAGTCTACTCGCGTTTCGCTGGTGGATAAATTGCAGCGTCAGTTTATTACAGCGGGAGCGTTGTATATCGATACTGATTCCGGTATTTTTCGGTATGCCAGCGCCGGGCATCCGCCCCTGGCCCTTTTGCATGCGTCCGGCGATCTGGAATGGATTCGTCCTCGGGGGCACTTAATCGCAGCGCTGCCTTTCCGCGGCTATCGAATGATCGAGCGTCCATTTGATCCCGGGGATCGGATTGTGATGTACACCGATGGAATGAGCGAATGTCGCAATGCAGAAGGCGAATTCTACAGCGCTCGCCGAATGGCAGAGACCATTCGCAGGGCTCCTAAAGGCGCCGAGAAATGTGCCCATTACATTATGGACGATTTGCGCAAATGGTCCAGAGAGGTGTTTTTCGAAGACGACGTAGCGCTAATCGTTGCGGAGCGTTTGCCATGCGCGGCCGAAGACGAATCCGGCGAAGAGCACTAGCGTTCTTTTGCAATCGATATCTGGTCTGCAGCGCGGGCCGCTACTGCCCGAGCCTCTTCGATTGAGTTGCCTCGCGCCAGAATTACTCCCATTCGGCGCGCTCCCACAATTTCCGGTTTTCCAAATAGTCGGAGCTCCACGCCTTTTACGCTCAGTGCAGCATCAATCCCTGCGAATAGGGGCTGCTGTACATCTCCCTCGAAAACCAGCGCATGGCTGGCACTGGGCCCATTCTGCGCGATGACAGGGATTGGCAGTCCTAGAATGGCCCGCGCATGAAGCGCAAATTCGCTCAAATCCTGACCAATCAGCGTTACCAGTCCGGTATCATGCGGACGGGGGCTCACTTCGCTGAACCAGACTTCGTCCCCCTTGATAAACAATTCAACTCCAAAGATTCCGAATCCGCCCAGGTTCTCTGTAATGGCGCCGGCGATTTGTTGGCTGCTCTTCAAGGCCTGCTCGCTCATAGGGTGCGGCTGCCAACTCTCTCGATAATCGCCCTTTACCTGACGATGCCCCACCGGAGCACAATAGGATGTGCCTCCGCTGTGGCGGACGGTAAGCATGGTAATTTCATAATCAAAATCGATAAAACCCTCTACGATTACGCGCCCGGCGCCCGCTCGACCGCCGCTGCGGGCATACTCCCAGGCGGCTTCCACTTCGCTTTGCTCGCGAATAAGGCTCTGTCCTTTTCCGGAACTACTCATCACCGGCTTGACCACGCAGGGTATTCCAATGGCCTCCACCGCTTCCAGAAACTCCGACTTTGAGTCAGCAAACCGGTACGGCGAAGTCTTAAGACCCAGTTCCTCGGCTGCCAGTCGGCGGATGCCCTCTCGGTCCATGGTGAGGCGCACAGCGCGGGCAGTGGGGATGACTCGATAACCTTCTTCCTCCAGACGCAGAAGTTCCTCGGTGGCAATGGCTTCGATTTCGGGAACAATATAATCGGGCCGCTCTTTTTCAATGACTGCGCGAAGCGCTTTTGCATCCAGCATGGAGATTACATGACTGCGATGCGCCACCTGCATGGCGGGGGCGTTTTCGTAACGGTCAACAGCGATGACCTCCACGCCGAAGCGCTGGAGTTCAATGGCCACTTCTTTGGCTAATTCGCCAGCGCCGCAAAACAAAACCTTTGTCGCTGTAGAGGTAAGTGGAGTGCCGATGGATACCATGTTCACCAGCGGTGATCCTGGCGCGATAGGGGCAATCCTTTTTGGTCGGTTTTCCATTGACCCGAAGGGCGGATCCTGCAAATCTAAGGCGGCGAACCTTAGCTGAAAATGCTATGCTATCCTGGCGAGCAATCCGGCGCATGAGCATCGGAAGAATCGGGGAAGGGAACCAAAAATGATCTATGGAGTGTCTTTACTGTTCTTTCTTATTGGAGCAGGCAGTTTGCTGGCCGGGCTGCGAATGAAGCGCCGCCGAAAGGAATTGCTTGGCTGGCCCAGCGTAGATGCGCGCATTGTATCGCGAAATACCCGGAAAACCCGCCGACCGGGAGCAAAGACGCCGGCCTTTCGCTTTGAAGCATGGATCACTTTCGAAACCACCGATGGCCATGCACGTCGAAGCGATGAAATCTATCCCGAATCGCCCATTTCCAGTATCCCGGTCATGGAAAAATGGATGAATCGATTTGCCGATGAGATCGAAGTCCGCCAGAATCCATCCGATCCGGATGAATTGGTCTTTTTGTATGGAGGAAAGGGAACGATTCTAACCCTGAGCGTTCTTGGTGGTTTTCTGCTTCTTCTGGCTATTTTGCTTCTGGCGTATGCGCTGTCCGCTTCCTGAGACGCTCCGCGCGGTTTTCTCTCCGGTATTCCCGGGCGAATAGCTCGCCTGGCTGCCGGGCCGATCTAGAAAGGAAGCTCGGCTCGCCGCCGCATTGTCTTAGATCTCCAGTTCCAGGCCTTCGTATGCTATCTTGATTTCCAGTTCGGATGTATTATCCACATCCATCATTTCTCGATAGCGCAGTGCCCTCAAAAAAACCTCGTCCAGCTTCTCGTCCGAATACGATGGATCATGATGGAAGAGGATCAGCTTCTTGACTCCTGCGCGCATGGCAATGTCCGTTGCGATGGAAGCGGAGCTATGCCCCCAGTCGATCTTTTGCAGTTGCTCTTCAAAGGTGTACTGGGTATCAAAAATCAGAACATCGGCTCCTTTGAAATATTCCAGATAGGATTCTACGTCGTCCATATCGTCGGACCGAAACTCGGCATCGCTTCCAAAAATCAAAACGCGGCCGTCTTCCTCCAGGCGGTAGGAATAGGAGCCTCCCGGATGCTTCATTCCTTTGCTGCTAATGTTTACATTGTACAGCTTCCAGGATTCTTCTTCGCCATGCTGATAGAATTTCTTGGTGGCATCCATGCCATCGAAGGGCACCGGAAAATGCCGTTCATTGTGCTGATACCGTAGTCGATGTTCAATTTCATCGCTGATGGCATGAATGTGGAATTCATTTCCTTCTATGAAGAATGGCACAAAGAAAGGCAGACCTTGAATATGGTCCCAATGAGTATGAGTAAAAAGAAAACTGGCCGAGCCCTGTCCTTCCAGATAGCCTTCCGAAAGCAACTTGATACCCAGCTCCCGAATGCCGGTGCCCGCATCTACGATGATCAAATCATCGTTCTTTGTTCGAATCTCCAGGCAGGTAGTATTGCCGCCGTATGTATGACTCAAAGAGAAAGGTAGGGAATCAATGAACCGATCCACCGATGGTTCATCCACCACATCCGAGGGCGTGGCATACGTCAGGATCCGTTTCAGCTTATCTCGAAACGTGGGTCCTTTCACCGGAGTAGCAATCGAACCTCGAACGCCCCAGAACTTCACCTTCATGCGCGCAGACTGCCAGAGGCGACGAAACCGTAAACCCCTTTCCTCCGTACAGACCCAGTGCCAAATACCCTAATTGGGTAGATATCAGACCTTCAATGCTTAACGGGCAACCGGCTCACCGAGATAAGGCTGCAGTAGTTCCCGGGTGCTGGAAGCGTGGAGATAATCTTTGCCAAATCCTTTCACGGCGCCCAGCGACATAGCTTCCTGTTGCGCATCGGCCAGGTTTGAAACAAGCATGATCGGTACCGAACGGAGTTGCTCATCGGACTGCATCATTTTTACCAGCTCCACGCCATCGGTATAATCCTGATCGATTTTCCGATTCACCAGCACCAGATCATAGCTGGATTCCTTTAAAGCTTTCATGGCCTGGGAGGGCAGAGCCACCCGATCCACCTCGGCGCCAAAGGATTCCACCAGGTGCCGGAGGGCCGCATGGTCCGGATTACATTGTCCTACATCGAGTACTTTCTTTTTCATTGTCCTGCTCAATATACAAATGGGCCCGGTCCGTTGGCAATCGACAAAAACCTGGGCGAATGCGTACCAGGCCCTGTATTGGAATTCAGTTGAACTGGGCCTTCGGTTACAGGAAGTGGCACCATGTCACTTAGATGCGGTATTGTGGGCCTCCCCAACGTAGGCAAATCGACGATCTTCAACGCAATTACAAAGGCCGGGGCGCAATCCGCCAATTATCCGTTTTGTACTATTGAGCCCAATGTGGGCCGAGTGGATGTTCCGGACGGTCGCCTAAACAAGATCACCGAACTGGTAAAGCCCAAGCAAACTGTACCCGCCAGCATGGAGTTCGTGGATATTGCCGGACTGGTGGAAGGAGCCCATAAAGGGGAAGGTCTGGGAAATAAATTTTTGTCCCATATCCGAGAAACCAACGCCATTTGCCACGTGGTTCGCTGTTTCGACGATGACGACATCGTTCACGTTAGAGGCCGAGTGGCGCCCATCGAGGACATACGAATCATTGATTTAGAACTAATCCTTGCGGACATGGAGTCGCTGGAAAAGCAGCTGGATAAGCTGGGAAAAAAGGCTAAATCCGGCGATAAAGATGCCACAAAGCGGATGAACGTCGGAAACAAGATTCGCGAGGCGCTGGAAAACGAACTGCCGGCGCGGGCGGTGGAATTGGACAAAGAAGAGG
>JAGRNC010000255.1 GCA_020440935.1 Leptospiraceae bacterium
GTGCGGAATCGTCGTCCACCTGGCCCCATAGGTAAATGCTTCGCTGCCCCAGGGCCCAGCGGTGCAGGAGCAGTGCATCTCCCATGGTATCCGCCGAATCATTTTTGGATTTAGCGGCATTCTCCTTTCTTGATCGAATTGTGGCCGAATCCGCGCCAAAAGCCCCGGGCCTATGAATCGGGTTTTCCTTTGCCGTCCTCTGATTGGAAAGATCTCGAAATTCGCCAGGCGAAACGCCAACCCCCTCCGGTTGAACAAAGCCAATCTGTTTCATGCTGCCATCTCCAAACTTCCTGGTCGATATCCCTTTCCGCTCAATCGGATGCGTAGCATTTGCTCCAGCTGCCGAATTCTGTATCTGGTTTTGGGAACGGTTTGCCCGAGTTGCTCGGCCACCCCCGCCACGGTGTGATCCTGCAAAAACCTAAGCCGAAATATCTTTTCATCCAGAGGATCATTCAAGGAACTCTGAAAATCCTCCAGTTCCATCCGAAACTCTTGCAATGCCTGTGGGCCTTCGAAAGGAATCTCTAGCTCTGCCGAAACAAGCTCCTTCCGCTTTCGAATCAGTCGATCGCATGCTTTGAAGACCATCCGTCGAGCGATGGCTCCCACCGCTCGATTATCTCGAATGCGGGGCAAATATTGCAACAATTCCCATTGGGCCTCCTGCACCGCATCCTCCGCCAAATCTGAGTCTTTCAATATTTTGCGGGCGAAAGTCACCATGGACGGTCGTATTTTGGCCAGAAGTGTGGGGCTATCGCTTTGCCAGGTCATATACTCTGAGTCCCGATTTCTCCCGCATTGGTGACCAATTTTTTTGAATTCCCCTCTATTTTTTCGCGACTGCCACGTACTCCAGAAGCGGTCCTCTCCCTACCGGGTGAAACGTTACACGGAAATGAGGCGCGCAATAGAGATCCCGGCCGTGGTTATGGCCACCGTCCCGATAAAAAGCCCGATGTAGGCTGCCATTAACAGCCGGCCCAGCGCTACCCTTGTTGATAGAAGTAATGCAAGCACTGGCAAGACCTGGATACCATGCAGACCGGCAAAATGAACCAATCGTATATCGCCCGCGGTGAGGCTCCAGCCCAGAAACGGAATACGCGCCAGGCCAGCATCGCCCACCGAATGAGTTAGCATCGAGGACATTACTCCGCCGGCGATGGAACCAAGAAAAAAGAGAACGAAGCCCCATCGAATGCCAGAAAGCAGCAATGGTTTCAATCGAAGACTGTCCGGGGATTCCAAAAAGAATGGAGCGGCAAACAGCCCGGTCATTACCGTAGAGGTAAGGATCATCAAACCCATTGCCGAATATATGGCTCCATCCAGAGCTGTATAGATATTGAAATGCGATGCAACTCCGCGGGCTGCCTGGCCGCCGATAAACAAAATCTCGCCCCACAGCATCAAGGAAATAACGGCAGAGGAAAGGCGGACTCTTCGAAGCCGACGCTTATCTTCGCGGGCCCATTCGAGCAGAATGGGCGTTAGTAGAGACAATGTGAGCGCAAAAACGCCAATGGAAAGCGCGAATTTCATCGGCTTGAACCAGTTGTCCACGCCATCCACGGTACGCGAATCGGCCAGTGATAGGCCGGCAAATAGAACGAAAAGGGCGAGATGCGCAACTCCGGTATAAGTAGTCCAAGAATTGGAGCGCAACCCTTTGAGCATGTATCTCATAGCTGCACTCCGTCGCCTGCTTTTCCTGCCCGGATCCGAATCAATCTCCAGAGTACATAACCGACCGGCCCAAACATAAAAACAAAAAACCAGACAGGTAACATCAACCAGATGGATATTCCCCTTTGTTTGGCCGACTGCCCTACTCCAATGCCAACGAATAGATCGAAAGCCAGATAATGCACCCAGCCCGCCAATAGAGCCCCGTCCGATTCAAATAGAGTCCGAACACCTTTGATTGATCCAAAGCCTCCGTCGCTGGAGGGAAGAATCCCCGTCATGGTAGCCGTGATCGCTATAGTGTATACCACCGCCAGTGCCAGTGGCCACCAGTACTGCCGCACTGCAGCATCCAGGATCGACCACCGATGGCCTCCGGCATACCAGACGATCAACAGGATCCAGCCCAACGATGCGGCCATGTTGGCCGTAGAAAATACAATTTCCAGATTCATAATTACCTCCCGGTTCTCGCCCAATCAAGTAGACGTTGTCTACATTTAAACCCTATGTAGACGATGTCAACATTTTTTGCTGGCCGTCCACGGACCTCTGCCCATTGTAGATCGAATGGGCCAAAACAAAAAGAAATCCCCTACCTCCGATGGAACGTACCATCATGGGGATCTGCGTAACGCACTTCTGGAAGCGGCGCTGGCTATACTTCAGAGCGAAGGATTGAATGGATTATCTTTGCGCAAAGTGGCCAGCGCTGCCGGAGTAAGCCATGGAGCTCCGTATCGCCACTTCGAAAGCAAAGAATCCCTCATAGCGGAAATTGCCCGCATCGGTTTTCAGGGTCTGGCGGACTTTGGACAGAGGCAAATACGAAAACATCAAACGGCCAGAGATCGGCTCCTCGGATACGGTCTGGGATATGTGCTATTTGCAGCCGAACATCCCACGCACTTTAAGATCATGTTTGGCTCCACGGATTTGCAGCTTGAGAATTATCCCGAGCTTGCGAAGACTTCGCGTTACACTTTCGACCTGCTGGTCGAACTAGTAGTAGATTGTCAGAAAGAAAATTCTATTCAATCGGGCGACCCGTATGAGCTGGCCGCCGTAAATTGGTCCTACGTGCACGGGCTATCCCACCTGCTGATCGGAAAAAAACTGCACTGGCTAACCGCGACGAAGGGGAACCGGGCCATGGCAACTGACATATGGAAAAAACTGGACCATTACCTGATCGATGGTATGGGGCCCTGAGGTTAATCGGGCAACCGACGGAAGTACATCTTCCGATTCAACTCATCGAGCCCGCCTTCGGATCGCCGCAATAACAACAAAGTGTCGCCAAATCTTACCAGAAGGAGCTCCCCCTGCTCTTCGCAGCTGCCCAATACAGGTTTGCCCGCATTCTTTTCCGATGGAATCCATTGGGCCGCAGTACCATTCAGCTTCAGGACTCCAGGTCCCAATTCTTTAATAGCATCGCCAGAGACGTATAATCCGTCAAAGCCGCCAGAGTTAACCTTTTTGTCCGGCTTTGACTCCTCAACCAGCGCAGTGGACTGGATGGCGCCGCTGCTTTCGGTGAGCGCAATTGTATGATCGTCCACATCGAAGCACTGGCTTGCCAGAATGGCTTCCGAGTTCAAATCCTGCAGCTGCAGGCAACCGCTAAAAGACCGATTCAGGTTCATTCGTTCGCTTGGTCCCCGAGAGGTCCAGCTTACATCGCGTATCGGGAAACGGAATACAACAGGATTCTCCATCTTATAAGGCTGGGCTATGGCTTCGTACGGCTCAGTCTTTATGCTCACGGCCACGCCCTGACGGATTATGAAGCGCAACTGAAAGGAGCGCGTCTTGAATCCTTGCCAGGCTCCTTCCTCAACTATGAATTCCATCTCGGTGGAACCTTCCATTGATCCAAGAGAGATTGTACCCGGATAATAGGCGCTATTTTCCGTAATAAATATGGCAGGGTCCGTGGTGGCGCACCCCGCCAACGTCATCCATGATAGCAGAGCAATACCCACGAGCCGCAGGCCATACAACGGCTCTTTTCGCTTCGCCTGGTAACAATTGCCTCTCATACGATTCCTCCAATCGAATACCTGGCGACGATGATGGCGGCCAGCAACCACAGAAGCCAATGAATACTCTTAATCCGCCCCGCGACTATGGCAAGAATCATGTAGGCCATGACCCCCGCAGCGATTCCATTTGCTATGTTGTACGTAAACGGCATGAAAAGAACAATCAGCACGGATGGAATCCATTGCACCGGATCTTCAAAGTCCAACTTTCCAATAGAAGTAAGCATTAGCATTCCAACAAAGATCAGGGCCGGGGCAGTGGCGCTGGCAGGCACCAGAAGAAACAGACTGGCCGCAAAGAGGGAAAGAAGAAACAATACTCCGGTAACTATGGCGCTGATTCCGCTGCGCCCTCCGGCCGCGATGCCGGCTGCGCTTTCGATGTATGCGGTGACGGTGCTGGTGCCCAGAAATGCCCCCAGACTAATTCCAATAGCATCTACAATCATGGCCCGACCCACAGTCTTCTTTTCCTCCGATCCCGCAAAACCGGCCCGACGCAAGGTCGCAACCAGAGTACCAAAAGAATCAAAAAGCTCCACGAATGTAAAAGTGAACACCACCGTAAGCAAACCCAGCTCCAGCATACCTCCAAAGTCCAATACCCCCACCAGCGAAGTATCAAAGCCTTGATGCCAGAGTTGATCCGCAGAAGGCACGGGCGTTTCGCCCAGAAAGATGGAACCTGCAGTGAGCAGGGCTATGGTTGCTAGAATGGAAAAGCTCCAGCGAAAGAAGGCACCCACAGAAAGCAGGGCCAATCCGGTCAGCGCAAGAATCACTGCAACCGAGCCAGGATTGCCGGCCCGGATTTCCCATTGATTGGGTCCCAACATGGAGTGGGCCTCCGCGGCGCCATGGACG
>JAGRNC010000256.1 GCA_020440935.1 Leptospiraceae bacterium
CTATGGCCAGGAAGTGGCAGATACGATAGCATCGGTGCGTTGTCTGGACCGAATTACCTTTGAGCAGCGTGTCTTTACAAACCAGGAGTGCGAATTTGGATACAGACAGAGCCGTTTCAAAGGATATGATCGCGATCGCTATGTTGTTCTTTCTGTGGCATTTCGATTATCGCGCACCTCCATTAATGAGCCCCGCTATGAAGAACTGAAGCAGGCGTTGCGTCCCATTTCTAATAATTCGTCGGCGGCGACCGGTGAGTCCGATTGGCATGTTTCCGGTGGCGATCAGGTACGGCCCGAAGAGCGAGTGGATGCACTGATGCGTCTGCGGTCGGCTGTGTTGAACTTGCGCAAGAAGAAGTCCATGGTTGTGGACAATAGCGATCCGGAGAGCCGATCGGCCGGTAGTTTCTTTTTGAATCCGGTACTATCGGCCGAGCAATTGCAAGAATTCAAAACACGAATGGATTCCAGGGGCATCGTAGACTATCCGTGTTTTGCAGCGGGGGATTCATTCAAGCTATCCGCGGCATGGTTGGTGGAGAATGCAGGATTTGCCAAAGGCACTACGGTGGGCGGCGTGGGTGTTTCAAAGAACCACAGCCTGGCGCTGGTCAACCGAGGGGGCACATCCAGCGAACTTATGGACTTATCCAGGTCCATTCAGAAAAAGGTCCTTGAATTTAGCGGTGTCTGGCTTGATCGAGAGCCTGTGCTGGTAGGAGGCGAATCGGATTGAGCGGACAGGAAAAAATCAAAGTATCGGGGGAAATCGACCTTAGCTTTCCCCGTTTTCCCAACGAAGATAAGATGTCGCAGACGGACATTTGTTTAAAGTGCCACGGTTGTTGCATGTACATTACCGTTCCTCTGGATTACCCCCGGTCCAACGAACAGAGGGATTTGTACACATGGTATCTCTTACACCGAAACGTGGAAATCTACATAGATCACGATAAATCCTGGGCTGTTATTTTCAAAACACCCTGCGACAAACTTCTGGCAAACGGAATGTGCAGCATCTATGAAACCAGGCCCCAGTTATGTCGCGATTATTCGCCCGATAGCTGTTCGCGCGTAGGGAAGGACCATCTATTTCTGTTTCAAACGCCGGCAGAGATGCATGCGTACCTGGATCGAAACAAAAAGAAATCAGCCAAGAAAGGCCCAGCCTCCAAAAAGACATCGAGCAAGAAGTCTGTTTCAAAAAAGAGCGCAAAGACAAAGCCGATAGCCAAGAAAGGCGCAAAGAAGAGCTCCAAAAAGTCCTGAAGTCGCCGTCGGCCAGCCGCCGGTTGCCCGCTTCTTGCGACCATGCAGCGGGCCGATGGTGGGCTCGCAAGAAGGCCCAGGTTTTTCAGCCGCGTAGATGGGCGTTCTTAGCTTCCAGTGGGATATCGCTGGGCCAGCCAGCCGAAAAGATGATCCCAGAGCATGGCCAATCGATAGAGGCCCATACCAGAAAGTATTACATCGGGCCATAGCAATGCATCAACTATGCGATCCAGAAACAAACGGTGGATCAATCGCATGGGAACCAGCCAGTAAATCAAAAAGATGGCGCCAGCCATAAATACCAGCGCATGTACCAATCGGCCGATGGGCTTTCGAATCCATTTTCCCAGCCAGGGTAAATACAAAACGCTGGAGATCATTGTATAATAAACGAAAGAAAGGACCAGAAACTGCAAAAGGAACAGTCCCAGATCGTAATACGGTCCCGATGCAACATTCCTCATTGGTTTTCTCCCAACTGCAGCTTCATAATGAGAGCATCGGAATCCCGATAGTAGTTCTTGCGTCGGTGAATCTCCAGAAATCCGAAATCTTCATATAGTTTGATTGCGCTGCGGTTGTTGGAGGCCACTTCAAGCATCACAATTCCCGCCAATCCCCGTAAACCTGCCTGCATTAGCCGATGCCCAAGGCCACTTACTCGAAATTCGGGTCGCACACCGATCCGCAGAAGCTCCCATTCGCCAGGTCCGGCCTCCAGGAATTCGGGATTTGACCATTCCGTGTAGACCGACTGGTCAGTCCCGGGGCTTTGCACTTTCGGAAATGGGGTTTCGGGCCCCTGGGAGAACGACAACGCTGTTTGGACTGACTGGTCGGTTTTCTCTACTCTGTAATCCGAAGGGGGATTGTGGTCCATGGCGCCCCGATTCTCCAGCCAGATGTAGCCTCTGGCTGCCGCGGAATTCTTCCGGATCCATGGGGAGGGAAGAATTGTCGGATCGACGGCCACAGGGATTTGTTCGATCAGCAGAAAAATGCGCTGCCCTGGATGCTTCAGCTGAGCCGAAATCTGATCCTCATTCCAGAACTCGGCCATGCATTCCTGCTCCATTTTACGGAGAAGTTCGATCAACAGGGTAGAGGCCACGGTGCAATGGAAACATCCTGCCCTGTACCGAAAAATCGAAAAAATAAATGCAAACGTACGTACTGCAGCGAACCTTCCACCATTATGCGGTCTTTTGTCGCCATACGATCCATTTTCCCATTTCTGATTTTTCCTCTCTTGCTGCAATGCGACGGGATTTCCAGCGGTTTGCGAAATTGGGGCATGCGCGAACGGGGTGAGAAGCTCATGGATCTCTCCGATGAAGATATCCAGAAATTGAAATCGGATCTCCAAATAAGCGAGCAAAAAGGGGCCGAATTTGAGAAGAATCTAAAGGGACTCTTACAGGAGCAGGCCATTCAGGCAAAGCTGTCCTGGAAAATCGGCCATGCCATCATGAGCCAGGGTAGGTACGAGGCGGCAGATCCTTACTTTCGTCAGGCAGTGGAAGAAAATACAGGTCCGGCTCTGGCAACGGAGGAAAACAACTTCTTCGAACGGGCGTTACCTTACTATCAGCGGGCACTCAAGACGCATCGCGCCGATCCAGATTTGCTCTTTGAGGCCGGGCTATGCTATGCCAATGCCAGCCGTGCCCTGGGATGGGAAATGTCTCGTCTGGAGGCGGCGGAGTTTCTTTTTGAGGCCGTCGCCCGCTTAAAGCCCGATGACCACAGGCCGCGCTATCAGCTGGCATTGATCTACGGTAAATCCAATGGCCCCTTACGCGATCCCAAACGAGCTCTGGACCTACTGGACGGAATCTTGCGAAAAGAAGAGAAGAACATTCCGGTGCGCTTTGCTCGAGCAAACATAGTCGTAGAAAACGGCGATCTTCGCGCAGGGGCGGAAGAATACCGTCGCATTATCGAGATTATGGACGATCTTTATGACCGGGGTGTGCTGCGCGGCAATAAAAGTCGCAACGTGCAATATCGTTCTGCGCGAGAGAATCTGGAGAAGCTGGAGACCTGTTTGCAGGGAAAACCAGGTTGCGATATTATCACCTCCGAAACGATTCAGCGCTGAACGATGGCGGGCGAGTCGCTCGATTTTCGCATTCGTCTGGCATGCCTGGTATCGTCGTTGCCCTACAGAAAATCTTTTTTTCGTCGCGGCGGCTTTAAGACATTCGGTACCGATCTGCAATACTGGCCCGCTCGGATTGAAAGTTGGTTTGGCAGTCATCTTCTTTCAGAAGGCCAGGCAGCTTATCGTCGCTTGATGTCCAGCGCTACCTTTCAGGATGCACTGCCGTATCTGGCTCTGGCTTTTCCTGGCGAGCAGGAGTATCCTTCGAATTTGGCCCAGATCTTTGATCCGCCCGGCGCCCTCTGGATCCTATCTACCGATTCCACGAAGCAGAAGAGCTTCGCTTCCAATCTCCCATACATCGGAATTGTCGGCACGCGCCGACCGGATCCTATTTCCATCGTCGCTGTGGAGAGATTTCTGGACTCGGTTTCGGCGGTGGTTGTTTCCGGTCTTGCCCTGGGCGTGGATGCAGCGGCGCATGCACGGGCTTTAGAAAGGAATCAGCCAACTCTGGCGGTGTTGGGAGCCGGCGTACTGCATCCGGGACCCTCGAGGAATTCCCATTTGTGGAGAGCAAGTCCATCCGTTACTCTTGTAAGCGAATTCTTACCGGACATTCCTCCAAAGAACTACCATTTTCCTCGTCGCAATCGTATTATTGCCGGCTTGAGCGATGCGTTGTTTCTATTCCAGGCCCCGCGAAAGAGCGGGGCCCTGATTAGCGCCGAATACGCTCTGGAAGAAGGTCGCGATCTTTACGTTTTTGATCATCCAATGCTATCTGATGCTACGAACGGGGGTGGAAGAGATCTTTTACAACAGGGCGCCATGCCCGTGGGTCTGCCGGAATTGGAAGAAAAAGGACGATTTTATCGTTGGCCTGCAGGTCCGGTAGAGCCCGAGAAGGAGCTCTGGCTACGGAGGGGACTACGCACTGGTAGGCTGCGCCCGCTGGGCCAGGGATGGCTTTTCGATGGGGCCTAAATTTTGCTTTTTTCCTGAAGGCCGATTCGGATCTTCGTATTATATAGAAGAAATCAATATCTATGGCAACAGCAAAGAAGGCATCCAAGAAAACCGCCAAAACGGCATCCAAGAAAACGGCCCGGTCCGCCAAAGGGAAAATCCTCGTTATCGTCGAGTCTCCTGCAAAGGCGCGCACCATCCATAAATACCTGGGCAATG
>JAGRNC010000257.1 GCA_020440935.1 Leptospiraceae bacterium
CCTTGCGAGCGCGCTTTAAGGCTTCTTCCAGTAATTCGCGTCCATGCATTGCCAGCTGACTTCGGGCGCAATCGAGGCTGCTCATCAATAGATAGGAGGCGCTGGAAGTTCGCAAGATATCCAGGATATTGCGTAGAGTTTCGTTTGAGATTCGCGAGCCTTTGCGTAATAGCAGAGAACTCTGCGTCAGCGATCCGCCCGTTTTATGCATACTTACCGCGCTCATGGTCGCGCCCGCTTGCATGGCTCGCTGGGGAAAGGCCTCATGAAAATAGAAGTGCGCTCCATGGGCTTCGTCCACAAGAAGCGTAACATCTTCGCGCTCGGCTACGCTGGAGACTGCGTCCAGGCGCGGGCTGAGGCCGTAATAAGATGGATTGATTACGAACATCGCCTTGATTTCGACGGAGGTGACCTGCCTTACATCGTCGAAAATGCTCTCAAGATCGGTGGGATCGGGCGGCAGAGGAAAGCCGTACTCAGGATGCATTTTGGGCGGTATGAAGATTGGACTGGCGCCCGAAAGAATCAGCGCCGAATACATGGACTTGTGTCCGTCCCGGGGAACAATGATCTTCTCTCGGCGATTCATAGCGCTCAGGATCATTGCCTGAATGCCGGACGTAGTTCCATTAATGAGAAAATAGCTTTGATCGGAGCCAAACACTTCGGCAGCCAGCTCCTGCGCCTCTGCAATGGACGATACCGGATTTGCCAGATCGTCGATGTCATTCATTGCATTCAGGTCGCTTTCCATCATTGTGGACCCGAAGTATTCCGTCATCAGCGGATTTCCCAGGCCATGTTTATGACCGGGAACATGGAATGGAATTATATGCTCGGCCCGGTGCCGCTGTAGCGCCTCCAGCACCGGAGTACGCCGCTGGCGGACCTCGAATTCCTGACGCAGCTTAGCTGCGTCTTGCACGTAAGCAGATGATTCCTTCATAATCTCGCTGGTCTTCGGCCGCAATGCTCTCGATATGGATCTCTTTGAATCCTTGAGACTCCAATCTACTTTTAAGATCGGTCTCTTCCACCGGATAGGCAGGAAAGAAGCTGTCCCCGGCCCGGTAAGTGGTGGCATTTTTTAGCAAACTCATCACCAGTTTGCCCTTCCCGGGAACCTGCTCCATTAGATTCTTCCAGGCATTCTCGAACGTTACTGCATCGCTGGTAATCGATTCGACGCAAAAATGCGAAGAAATCAGATCAGCTTTGTGCGCTGGATTCGGAGATTTGAGTGGCGGAGTTTCGAAAAGATTGCATGGAAATACTCCAACCACCGCTTTTCGCATCCGGGCCTCTACTTCCTGAGGGCTGCTCCCCTCGCGTTCGGCCACGGCCAAAAAATACGGCGACCAATCAAAGGAATCGGATTTCTGATCGATCCAATCCTGAACTGCCTGTCGATTCGCGGGCAAATATTCAAAGAAATAGATCTGATGGGCATGCCTGGAGGCGCTGATCACCTGGTAGATGGTGGGGCCACCTCCTATGTCGAAGATTACTTGTGGCTCAAAGGAACGATATGTCTCATGAAGGAAATTCAGGATGAACTGATTTTCCTCGCCAATGTCACGGTAGTATTCCGACAAATAGCTCTGCGCTGAAAACTCCAGGAAGGGATCGCGCAGGCCAGTCATGCCAGATTTGCGCACTTTGCCCTGGTTCTGACAAGCACTCTTCCATATTTAGGGCGAAAAAAGGTTTTGCGGCGCGAATTAAGGCCGTTTATTTGTCCCAGAGCTATGAGCACATCGGAAACCCAGAGCAAATTGCGCAAATCCATCGCTGATGAGAATCAGGCCGGGCTGGTCTATATATTTGATACCACATTGCGCGACGGTGAACAATGCCCCGGCGCGGCCATGACCGAGGACCAGAAGCTGGAAGTCGCCCACAGGCTGGAGACTCTGGGGGTGGATGTCATCGAGGCAGGCTTTCCCGTTTCCAGCCCGGTGCAGTTTAGAGCCGTGCAACGAATATCGAGGGAGCTTGAAACGCCCATTATTGCAGCCCTGGCGCGCGCTCTTCCACGAGACATTGAAGTGGCCGCCGAGGCCGTAAAGGATGCGCGAAATAAGCGTATTCATACTTTTCTGGCTTCCAGTCCCATTCACATGAAATACAAGCTTGGCAAAGAGCCAGCGGAAGTGATCGAACTGGCTGTGGCTGCCGTCAAAGCCGCCCGCGATCTCGTGGAAGATGTGGAGTTTTCTCCGGAGGATGCCACACGTAGCGAATGGCCCTTTCTGGTAGAACTGGTTTCCAGGGTAGTAGAGGCAGGAGCCACCACCATTAACATTCCGGACACCGTGGGATACACTACTCCCGATGAATACGGCGCATTGTTCGCGCATCTAATTGCAAACGTTCCTGGTTCGGAAGGGATTCGGTTTAGCGCTCATTGCCACAATGACCTGGGCATGGCCACGGCAAATTCACTGGCCGCGGTTCGCAATGGAGCGCGGCAGATCGAATGCACCATCAATGGAATCGGCGAAAGGGCCGGGAATACCGCGCTGGAAGAAGTGAGTATGGCCATTCGTACGCGCGGCGAGTTTTACAATCTTCATACAAACATTCGCACCGAAGAGATAATGCGTTCCAGCAGGTTGGTGCGCCAGGTCACTGGAATGGCCGTGCAGCCAAACAAGGCCATTGTGGGCGATAACGCTTTCGCGCACGAAAGTGGAATCCATCAGGACGGAGTACTAAAAAATCGATTAACGTATGAAATCATGACTCCGGAATCCGTCGGTCTGGAAAGTAATCGCATGGTACTTGGACGGCACAGTGGGCGGCATGCATTCAAAGACCGTCTGGTGCGCCTGGGATATGTGCTGGAGGAAGAAGAGTTCCAGCAAGTCTGGAATCGATTTTTGGATCTGGCCGATAAGAAAAAAGAAGTATACGATGAAGATATCCTCTCCCTTGTAAACGAAACGCAAACCGAGCAAGAGTTTCAGCGATACGAATTGCTCAGTCTTCATGTTTCGGCGGGCACAGGAAGCGTTCCAACCGCCACAGTACGGCTGGTGGATCGAAAAGAGCCCGAGGATCCGCAAACCATTACCGATGCGGCTTGCGGCGACGGTCCTGTGGATGCAATTTACAATGTACTGGAACGGATTACCGCCCTGAATATTAAGGTGGAGCGATTCCGCATCCAACCATTGAGCGAAGGCAGGGATGCCCAGGCGGTGGCCAGCGTTCTGCTCAAGATAAACGACAAGAGCTATGCAGGCAAAGCGGTTAGTACGGACATTGTAGAAGCGTCCGCTCGTGCGTATCTGGATGCGATCAATCGATCTTTTGTCGCGCAACCCGAAGAATTAATGGAAAAGATTTAGCTCGGAAAACCGGTTT
This sequence comes from Leptospiraceae bacterium, assembly GCA_020440935.1. Lineage (GTDB taxonomy): Bacteria > Spirochaetota > Leptospiria > Leptospirales > Leptonemataceae > UBA3465. The sequence goes on from JAGRNC010000257.1 coordinate 3,373, forward strand.
CGGACGATTAATCAGATCTCGATTTAGAAGGGCTACTCCCATCGCTTCGCTTCCAACTGCTTTATAAGGCTTAACAATGGCTTGTCGGTGTGACCTTCCGGGACTTGCCGGGCCATCTTTCGAAGTTGATCTGCTAGCGAATCGAGATTGGCGCCGGGTGATTTCATTTCTTCTAGAACGGCCTTGAGCGCGCCGGCTTCCTGTTGCTTGAACTGCCGTAAAGGCTCGGCATCGTTCGCGAATAGTTCGAACAGATCCTGTTGTCCGGTCTTTCCCCGGATGCTCCAGATACCAATCTGACGACACAATTCTTTCAGCGGACTTTCCTGCAGGCTTTCAAACACAGCCCTGGATAGCAGAATGCGAGTGCCCAGCGTCTTATTTAAGGATTCCAGACGGCTGGCCATATTCACTGTATCTCCAATGACCGTGGTTTCCAATCTAGCTTGCGATCCGACGGTGCCCAGCATCAGCGGACCGTGATGGAGCCCGCAGCCCGATTCCATTCTAGGCTCCTTATCGTTTTGCATATTTTGAAGCGTGGCGATCATTTCGGAGGATGCCTTTGTTGCGCTCACCGGATCCGGAAATAGGGCCATAATGGCATCGCCAATGAACTTATCTATGAATCCTCCATTCGATTGAACAATGGGCTCCATTTGTTCCAGGTACAGGTTGAGAAAATGAAATACAAGCTCCTCGCCTGCAGACTCCGAAAACGCGGTGAAATTTCGTAAATCTGAAAAAAGGACTGTCATCTCGCTTTGAATCGAATCGCCCCGTTCAATCTCGAGTATTGATTCCTTGCGAAGGTAATGCAGAAATTGGTCCGGCACAAACCGGCGAAAGCTCTCTGTATAGGATTTCTGCAGATCCAGGGCTCGGCTTTTTTCTTCCAGGATTTGCTTTCTTGCGCTTTCTTCTCGACTGCGCAGATCGTTGATTCTGTAACCCAGGGCCAGGCTCAGCAAGATTGCTTCCAACGAAGCGCCAAAAACGCTGCCGTACTGACTCAAAAAAGTGCCCGGCACCAGACCCATATTTCCAAGAACAAAATAGATAACGCTGGCCAGAAGAAAAGACCATGCCAGCGCAAAGTAACGCGCGGGGCGAAAGGAATGCTTCAATGCAATTCCAATGTTGGCGCAGACAAGTACAACCGTCAGAACCGGGTAGATGTTCGCAACGACGA
>JAGRNC010000258.1 GCA_020440935.1 Leptospiraceae bacterium
CGAGGGAACTCTGCGCGTACTGCGGGCAGCCAGAAGTTCGGGCGTGCAGCGAGTGGTTTTAACATCCTCCTTTGCAGCGGTAGGCTATGGACATGGCCACCGATCGAAGCCATTAACCGAAGCAGACTGGAGCAATTCCAGCGCCCGATTATCGCCCTATGTTAAATCCAAGCTTTTCGCCGAGCAGGCTGCATGGGATTTTTCGACAAAGTCCGGTCTGGAACTGAGCGTCATCAACCCTGTCTTTATTCTTGGACCGGCTCTTTCTCGGGACTATTCGAGCTCGGTGCTTCTCATAAAAAATATGATCGATGGCAATCTGAAAAAGGTTCCCAGAATCAGCTTTGGCATTGTTGATGTGCGCGATGTGGCAGATCTCCAAATTCGGGCCATGACGAATCCGGCCGCGGCAGGCCAGAGATTCATTGCCGCGGCTGGAGCGTCCATGACCATGAAAGAAATCGGCGAAACGGTGGTTCAATCCCTGCCCGACCCTCGATCGATGCAGCAACCGGACGAACTGCCAAACTGGATGGTCCGCATTGCATCCATCTGGAAGCCAGAGGTCCGGCAGTTCACCGGCGAATTAGGACTGCCCCGACATTGCTCTAACGAAAAGGCGCGAACTCTTCTGGAATGGAGGCCGCGATCCAACGAAGAAGCCATTCAATCCTGCGTTCGCAGCCTTCTGGCATTGGAGCAACAATGACTCTGTACCCTTAGCCCCCCACCGGCGAGCAAGATTCCGTACGGAAGAGTGAATCAACTGTTGCGAGATCCCCCGGCAGCCCTTGGTTCTTGCGCTTCCGGGGGCTATAGTGTATTCTCAGGCCGGCACCGCTTCATTGGCGGCCTTAAGCAATCGAATAAAACTAATGCCTTCTGGAATCACTCCCACGGTGGCCATTGCTCCCATCAACGCTCCAGCAATTCCGGGGGAGCTAACATCCGCTCCTGTAAGATAGAGCCCTTCCACCGGAGTGTTCGCCTGACAGAAGGGCGCTTCGCTGGAGAGGAACCGTTCGCGCACAGCTGGAACGCCATAGATCGAGCCCGACGGATGGCCGGTGAAGTGCTTAACCGATAGCGGAGTCGACAGTTCCTGGTATTCGATCATGTTGGAAAAGCCGGGGTAATGACTGTCGATAAAACCTAGCAATTTTGTGGTGATCTCTTCTTTTAATCCTTCATAGTCATCGCCTCGCTTCTTCCAGGATGTAGCGTCCCATTTTTCGAAAGAAGAGAAATCGGTAAGCCCAATGATTTCGGCAGTATGGGTCTGAGCCTCCGGATTCTTAAGTGATGGGAAGGAAAGGTAGGCTCCCAGGATGTCTTTCTTGTCCCCCACCCAGCTCTGGCCTGCAGCAAAGTTGGCATCGTGATCGTAACTGGAATAGATCCAGTGATTTTCTCCATAGAAACCCATTTCCCGCGGATCTTTGGATAGGCCCAGATATAGAGTAACGCTGGTCACCACCGGATGATTCGCATAGAAATCATTCAGACTCTTGCGAAAAGGTACCTGAATCGATGGATCCAGAAGCCGATTGTAGGTTGTGTAGGCGCCGGCATTGGAGATTACCACCGGAGCATAGTATTCGGTAACAGGTTCGTCTTCTTTTCGAGGAACCAGGTTCTTTACGCGAACGCCACAGGCCTTCCCGTCGCGCACCAGAATTTCTTCTACTTCGTGCGATAATAGCACGCAGCCGCCATGCTCTTCGATAATCGGCTTAATGCTTTCGGCAATCTGTCCGGCTCCGCCCACCGGATAGTACCCGCCTTTGAAATAATGACAGGCAACACTACAATGGATTACAAAAGAACTCTGGGCAGGCGGAATACCATAGTCGCCCCACTGGGAACAGAGCAAAGCGCGGAGCTTTTCGCTCTGGAAATTCTTTTTCATGTACTGGCCGGTGGTAATATCCGCCGTGTCAAAACCCTGGATCTGAATGCCCGCACGTATTTTGTCCACGTAGGGCTCGGAAGATTTCATATTGTGACGCCCAAACCATTGGTTTACCTTGTAAACGTCTTCGAAATACCGCTCGATCGCCTCTTTCTCATCGGGAAACATAGCGATGATCTTTCCTTTGTATTCCTCTTCAGAGAACGGAACCTCAAATGTAAAATCTGGATATACGAACTTTTCGAATACTTCGGGCATTGCCTTCCATTTTACGCTCGATTTCGTAACGATGTCGAATAGCCGACGAAGCATGGCGCCTTCGTACATGTCGCCTACGTAGTGGATTCCCACATCCCAGGAGTATTTGCGCTTTCTTCCAAATTCATGCGTAAACCCGCCCATCACATAATGCCTTTCCAGCATCAGCACCCGCTTATTCCGAAATTGAGCCATTATGCTGGCGGTGGCCAGAGCCCCCATGCCAGAGCCAATAATGATTATGTCGTAGTTTTTCTCGTCAGATCCCTTCATGTGACCATTGGTAACATGAAGGTTGGAATTCGGTCAATCAAAAGTTTCCAGTGGTCACATTTTTTATTGCCTGCAAATGGCATGGGGTAAGTCTGGAGCATGGCCGGAACCTCCGGAAAACAGACCGCTGCTAAATCGACAGCGCGCCCCTCTAAGACCAGACAACGTGATTACCACGTGGGCAACCTGGATCAACTTTTGGTGGAGGAAGGAACTCGTCTTCTTCGCAAGGAAGGACTGCATGAATTGAGCCTTCGAAAAGTAGCGCGCTCAGCCGGAGTAAGCCACACCGCTGCCTACCGGCATTACGATGACAAGAATGCGCTTCTGGCAGCCATCGCCTTGAACGGCTTTCGCAGATTGCATGGCTACCAGGACGCCGCCATCCGCGAGTCCGGCAGCGATCTAAACCTACGATTTCTAAACCTGGGCTGGGTATACGTCCAGTTCGCGCTGGAAAATCCGGAATATGCCCGCATCATGTACGGCGGCGCCGGATTGGATTTCGCCGACTATCGAGAGCTTGCCACGGCATCCAGGCGATCGTATCGCGAACTTCTAATGTCTGTTCGCCTCTTCCAGCGGCATAATCTGATCGCAGGCGGCCGCGCAAAACAGAAAACTCTGGCAGCATGGTCCATCGTCCACGGCCTTTCCATGTTGCTTCTGGACGGACAATTTCCGGCTCCTACGGATGATGCAGCGGCGATGGAAAAGCTCGTAAAGGATGTGATTGTCAATCTCTACTTTGGTCTACGTTAGGCTGACCAAAACCGCCGCCGACCTTTCGCGGGACTTTACGGCGGAAAAATGTTCCATGACCGCGGGATAAGCTCCGTTTATTCACCTGGATTGACCCATTCGCTCGCAATAAGACGCTTTCTTTTCCAGTCGCCTAGTTTATCCATGCAGGCACTACGACGTTCTTTCCATTGACTCGCTGTCCATTTGCACTGATCCAGATCTCCAATCCGGGCTCCGCAACTACGTCGAACTCGGGGACGGTCCAGGTATAATCGGGCACTCCGTCTTCTGTTGTGTCCAGGTGTATTGAGAGAGTTTCTGGTGGGCCGGCAGCATCTCGAACGATATACAAAAGATCCGGGAAGGCCACTCCTGTAAGAGGCAGACTATGCTTAAGCGAGCGATCCTCTCTGCCGCCTGGATAGGTGGCAACGGACCATGCCTGCCAGCGTGACATTGGCATCTCGCCCGGCCCGGGCTGAAAGGAGTATACGTCCAGATCTACTAGCAAAGAATATACCGGACCGTCAAAGGGTGGAACATTGTATTCCAGGGCAAGGTCTGTGTAAGTAGAAGACTGGCTACCATCTGAGTGCTGCACTGCCATGACTAGACGCACGGACCGATAATCCGACCAAATGCTGGCATCCTTAAAGGAAGGCCCGATCAATGCCGGATCAATAGTGAAAATACGATTTGAGCTTCCGTCAACTCCATAATCCAGAATCAGCTCATCTTGGCCCGCGTAGGTCCCATCGCGAAGCTGTCCATCTGCCATCATCAGAAGGGGATGAATTCTAATCTTACTTGCGACCGGTGCCCCAATTGACGTCGGTCTCAAAGCGCACACAACGGTCGAATACTTTGGTTCCCAAAGGTACGCCAGGCGAGCAAAACCCGGATCACATTGCACTATGGTTCCATGGGGCGCAGCCTTTTCGGTCTCGAATGCGAATTCCTGGATCTCCTCCATGCTCACACCGGAAGTATTTCGCACGGCGGTGGTGACTTTGATACTGTACTGCCGTCCGGGGGACATCATTAATAACGGACGTACAACTACCGTAGTTATGGCGGTCTTACCCCAATAATATGGGCCGATTAGTGGCTCGCAGGTAGCGAAATTATCTTTAGACAATTGGATTGAGCCAGTACATCCACCATTCGCCGCCGTCTTAACCGACATCGAGTAAAGATCCATTGGTTCCGAAAAATGCAGAATCAGATTCGCGGCGGGATGGGCTTTGGTCCCAAAGCTGCCCGGTATCACCGAAACCAGCGTCGGTGGCGGCCCCTGCTTCGGATCTCCGGGCACAGGGTTCGGAAGCGGTACTGGATTGGGGACAGGATTGGGAACTGGTGGTGGGTTCTCGTTA
>JAGRNC010000025.1:0-5418 GCA_020440935.1 Leptospiraceae bacterium
GACTGCCCTTCGTCCAGGAACCGGGCCGATTCCGGATCGTATTCCATGACAATGGCAAAGGCAATGATGCCGCCCAGGAGAGCAAAGAATAGACCCAGGAGTCCGGCAATCATTCGCCCGGTGGAGTGGGATGCAGATTTCATATGATTCATGCCCCGCCGCTATGCCGGCGATGGATAGAATGCGTATTGGGATGGAATCGCTCAGAAAGTCCAGGCACTTTTTATCCGGCAGGTCGCCTCTATTCGCATACTCAGACGGTGAAGAAGGCCACCGTCCTTCCCAGCTCCTGAGCCAGTGCCTCATTGGATTCTGTGGTTTCTGCCAGTTCCCTCGACGAATTAGCATGGACCTGCGCCGAGTCATTGATGCTTGTGATTGTATTCGTTGCTTCTACGATTGCTAACTTCTGTTCCTGGCGAATCCGATCGATGGTTTCTGACTGTTCCTGCAGATCGGACATTCCGCTGAGCACTCTGCGCTGCATTTCTTCCTGTTGCGGCAAAAGGTCTGCAATCCCCGAGAGGTGTTTTCCCATGCTGTAGATTCCTTCGATTAGTTCTGCCGACTTGCCTATGGACTCCTGGATGGATAGGGCGCCTCCCGAAATCTGTTCGTTGTTCTGCGCAATTAATAGATTGATGTTTTGAATGCTCTGATTCGTTTGTTCCGCCAACCGCGCCACTTCTTCGGCCACCACTGTAAATCCCCTGCCAAATTCGCCGGCTCTTGCCGCTTCTATGGAGGCGTTCAGCGAGAGCAGATTAATCCTTTCCGCGATGTCTTGAATGATCTTTCCAATGCCGCCCATTTTGTCCGAGCTTGCGCGAATCGCTTCCATTGTTGTTCCGGCTTCGGTTAAAGAAGTGCGCCCTACCTCGGCAGATTGCACCAGATCTTTTGCCCGATCCGAACCCGATGCTATGTCGCCACGGATAGTTTCGGTTACTTGATTCATATGCTCCATCCGCTGGTTCAGATCCTTCAGTGTGTTGGCCTGGCTTCGTAGCGCCCCGGAAACCTGATCGGTGGAAGCCGAAATCTCTTCCATGGTTCCGGAAATCTCCTCGAGCGCGGCGGCTTCGCCTTGCAGGCCGTCCGAGAGCAATCCAATGTGCTGCCTGGACTGCTTTACATTCTTCGCAATTCCCTCGCCAAGGCCTACAATCTGCGAAATCACATCGCGCAGGCGTTCGGCAAATTGATTAAACAAAGCGGCCACCTTGCCAAGTTCGCTGCGGTCCTCCAGATTCAGTCTTACGGTGAGGTCCCCCTGACCTTCGCTTACATCGGTCATGCGGGTTACAACAGCGGCCAGCGGTCGAACAATGGAGCGGACGACGAAAATCAAGGTAAGAATGGCCAGAAGAAGAATTCCGCCAATGCCAATCAATAGCAGAATTTGCTGGTTGCGAAAGCGGCCCACACGAGCCTCCAATAATCGCTCCAGTTCCAGGCTCACCGGAGTATAAAACTTCGCCAGCGCCTGGTTCAATTCTTCGTGATGTTCCTCGGGACGTGCCATGTAGATGGTCGCCACTGCCATGAATTCCTGGACTGCATTCCTTAGATTCTCGCGGCTGCGTGGATTCGCCTCAAATGCAGAGTCCAGCGATGCCTGAAGATCCTGAATTGTAGATCGGAAAAGTACCTTCTGGGTTTCAAGATTCTCCTCCTTCTGGATGGCGCGATCAATTTGCACCAGAACAGGCAAACGCAGCAACACAATGTCCATCAGATAGTAAGAATCCAGATCCGGATCCAGGATTAGATTGGATTGATCGCCTACGCGCTTGTTCAGCCCCAGGAATGTTCCAAACCGATCCCCATTTTTTCCGCGCAGATCCCGATACAGGGTACTGGTATCGAGACTCTGGCCATATTTCTGCTCCATCTGCTCGAGAGTCTGCCAGGTATCGGGCTTGAACGAATGCCCGCTCGAAAGCTCAAGAAGAGCGGAAAATACGGGACGCAGGTAGTGGGCGCCCTGTACTTCTTTTTCGCCAAACTCGATGGTTCGGTTTTGTTCCGCCACCAGTAGAAGCACAAGAATCGGGTAGGGGATTAAAAAGATTAGAACCAGGATCCAGAGTCGCAGTCGAATCGAAAGGCCGGACAGCTTCATGCCGCATTGGACGATTGCATCCGTATTGTCCGCAGATGGATTCCCTACTATTGATAAGCTCCGACCATTTTTATGCGAAAATGAGAACCTGTCTCGTCCTGCCCTTTCCGGGCTCTTATGCGCGGACCGGAAAAGGCGATTCTGAACGGTGCCATACAAAAATACTGCGATCCTGGCATATTGAGTTGACGAACGGATCGCCAGCTTAACATAAGAACCCCGACTTTAGTGGCCGGTCATTTAGAAACTTGGAGTACGAACATGAGCGATACCGGGAACGGTTTTTTGCAAAAGGTCAAAGAGCATCTGGAGGTGGTTGCAGCCATTCTCCTGGGTCTCGGTACCATAGCAGCGGCTTTCGCCGCCTATCAATCCTCTCTCTGGGGAGGCGTTTGTCTGACAGCATACAATCAGGCTGTAATCAAATACGGCGATGCAAACCGCGAGTATCTGAACGGAGCCCTGGATACCAGCTTCGATACCATGGTATACCTTGAATCCCTGCGCGAAGATCCTCGCACCGCCGACGACGTGGACAAGATGATCTCAAAGGACATGGTCCGTGCCATCGCCTGGGCCGATAAGAATTACGATAAAAAGATGGAAGCCCTGAACAGCGCAGAAGAGGCCAAAATCGAGGAAGAACTGGAGTCAAAATGGGAACAGTTCGACGAGATGGAAGAAGATTCCCCGGACCGCGAAAAGGTACTGGCTGAAATCTACGACCTGGACGCCAAGATCTCTTACCTGCCTTTCCTGGAAAGCCCCCGCTATACTGCCAGTAAACGATCCAAAGGCGACGCGCTGAGCAAAGAGGCCGAAACCAAGATGAAAGAGGGCATTACCGCCAATGGAATTGGCGATGCATTTACCCTCAGCACGGTGTATTTTACCATTGCTCTGTTCTTTGCCGGTCTTGCTGCCGTTCTGCGCGACGAAAAGCTGCAGCTTGCTTTCTTGGGACTGGGCGCCACAGTCTTCTTTTTCGCATTCATTAGAATGCTATTTTTGCCCTTCACTTCTTGAATCAGAAATTCCATCCGTGGGCTCTCTGCCACGGATGGAACATCCCTTTCGAATCCAACTCCCCATACCGGTCGGCGGTAACGAAACTTCCACGTGGATCCTGAATCGACCAGGGCGGTGCCCTCGCTTTCAGGGCCCATTGGCCGGAGATTTGGGTGGTCGCCTTGCCTAAAAGCGACGATATTGGAGCGGCATGAATAAAAAGAGCATCTCCGCCTGGTCCGGCGGTTCCATCCTGATGGGAGCAATGGCTGCCTTTGCTGCCTTCTCCACGCATTGCACAAGTATGGGCATGGCTCCGGACGGGGAGCGCCTGGAAAGAATGAAGGCATCGCCGCGCTATTCGGAGGGGCATTTTAGAAACGATGCAGAGATGCCGGAGAAACCCAATTTCTTTGCCGTAATGTGGAAGTTTCTCTGGAACAAAGCGAATACAGAACCAGCAATTCATCCTGCCACCCTTGATCGACAGGCAGCAGATTTTGATCGCGCCCCCATAGACGGGCTTCGCATTACCTGGTTTGGTCATGCATCGGTACTTCTGGAATTAGATGGTAAAAAGATTCTACTGGATCCGGTCTGGGGACAGCGGGTTTCGCCAGTGGGATTTGCGGGCCCCCAACGATTCTATGCGCCACCGATGCCATTGGAGGAGTTGTCCCGGTTGCAAATCGATGCAGTGGTCATTTCCCATGATCACTATGACCATCTCGACTATCCCACAATCATGGCTCTGGCCAAAACCGAAACTATCTTCATTGTTCCCCTGGGAGTGGGTTCGCATCTGGAATACTGGGGTATTTCTAAGGAGCGAATCAAAGAGCTGGATTGGTGGGATAGCGTTGATGCGGCCGGAATTCGATACACCGCCACTCCAGCGCAGCATTTCTCCGGCCGCACATTGAGCGATCGAGACACAACCCTCTGGGCCGGCTTTGCCATTCAAGGTAAAAGCAAAAAGATATTCTACAGCGGCGATACTGGCTACTTCGCTGGATTTAAGGAGATCGGAAAGCGGCTGGGACCGTTTGATCTTTCCATTATGGCCATTGGCGCATACGATAAGCAGTGGGCAGCTGTACATTTAACGCCGGAGGAAGCGGTGCAAGCGCATAAGGACATCGGCGGCGGATTGTTTCTTCCAGTGCACTGGGGAACCTTTAATCTTGCCTTTCATCCCTGGACCGAGCCAATTCAGCGAACATTGCAGGCAGCCCGCGAAAACGGAGTGGAAGTAGTGGCGCCAGCGCCCGGCGAAATCCTGGAAGGCGCTCATCCTGTGGCCTTCAGTCGTTGGTGGGAAGAAACGAAGCTGGCTGAGAATGCAGAAAGCGCCGGTCCAGCCGGGCTGACCGAACCCCAGGAAGTGGGAAACTAGCAATAAAGGGCGGAGTTTCCCGTGATCCGATTTGCAATGCCAGGTAGCCACCTGGAGTATGATCTGTGCGCCAGGCATTAATACTTTTAGCTATCATCTCATTTCTGGCTTTCTGTTCTGAAAGTTCGAAAGAGTTGGGCGAAGAATGTTCGCAAAATTCTACCTCGGTCGAATCGCAGAGATTTTTAACGGGAATGAATTATCCCTGGCGAATCTACGGAGGCGATTTTGGCGGTATTCCGGCCTGGTCTAAGACCGGGATTGCAGCCCACCCGGGGATCTACGATCGAGATCTTCGCGCCATCCGAGATACCGGTAGCAGGGTTGTGCGCTGGTGGATGTTCCCCGATTTGCGTACCGGTGGTATTCAGATTGAAAATGGTCGACTTAAGGCAGGCAAGACATTGTTTGCCGACTTGCGCGAAGCGCTACGATTGGCGAAGAAGAATGATTTAAAATTGGTGCTCTGCCTCTTCTCATTTGAGTCCTTCCGACCTGCCAGAAAGGAAGGCGCTCTGAAAATCCGAAACCTGGAAGATGTGCTCCGCGATCCCCGGCTGCGTAGAGATCTCATGGAGGAAGTAATCGCTCCGCTAGCCCGAACCGCAGCGCAGAGCCCGGATTCGGATGCGCTGTATGCCTGGGATTTAATCAATGAGCCGGAATGGTCGCTAAAGGGCGTGGACCCGGTGGGAGGTCATCCCTTCTACCCGCTGGAGTCGGTGCGTCCGGTAAGTCATGCCTTTATGCAAGAATTCCTCGCCCAGCTTGCCCAAACCATCCGAAAGGAAGGAGCCACTCGAATCACGGTAGGGCAGTCCACTCCGCGCTGGCCACAAACATGGAAGGCGCTGGATTTAGATTTTTATCAGTGGCATCTCTATGATTG
>JAGRNC010000025.1:5428-13442 GCA_020440935.1 Leptospiraceae bacterium
ATGTACCGAAAACCGCCGCCTCCGGTATGCAAGCCGGTGGTCTTTGGCGAATTGCCGTTGGTAGGATTGCAGGGCGAAAGCTACGCAGAAATGATCGATAAGATGAAAGGCAACGGATGGTCCGGAGGCTGGGGCTGGTCGTATCGCGGTCGAGTGCCGTCCGGAGCTAAGCTTCCGGTGCTGGTGGATGCGGACCGACCGGGCCGGTAAATGGTGCCGTTTGTTATGCCTCTGTGTCTGCGCTGCCGAGCACTCTAGCGAAAAACCGGCCGGCGCGATTCACGGGCGGATGCCAGTCCTTCGGCGGCATGCGGATGTCCAATAGACTCCTCATTCCTGGCGCAATCTCTTTCCAGTATGGACCTTACCTCGGTTCTCTCGTCGCGCATCGCCTCTTTGTTGATTTTCAATGCAAAGTACGATGCATTCTGGAATTTCTTGCAGATCGACCGCACTGCAGCATCAAGCTCTTCCGGCGGCACCGTTTGATCGGCCAGGCCACATTGTAGTGCTTCCGCGGGTTTCATAAGATTTCCCTCCAACACATGACGGTTTGCGTAGGAGTAGCCAGTAATCCGCTGCATTTCCCGGATTACAAAGGAAGGAATACGCATGGCGATTTTGACTTCCGGAAGCCCAATGCGAGCCGAGGCTGCCGTGACAATCCGGTAATCGGCCATCAATGCAAGCATGCAGCCGTATCCGATGGCATGACCGGAGACCTTCGCGATCACCGGCAGAGGGAAATAGTACAAATCCTCGAGATTAGCATAGAAGGATTGCAATAGACCCGACAGACCTTCGCCGGACAGCTCGGCCAGATTCATACCCTGCGAAAATACGCCAGTCCTTTCACTTTCGATTACCAGGGATTTAATGGCTCCGCTTTCGGCTGCCACCTTTGCGCTGGCAATGGCACGACCCAATTCTTGCAGCGAATTGGTATCAAAGGAGTTCTGATCGTTTATGGAAAGTCGGATCACTCCGGCTTTTATCGTTTCATCGGCGGAAAATTCTATGGATTTCATGGCGCTCTCCAGGGATTCCTATTTCGTATTCGCTTGACATCGGCACCAACTGATAAAAAACCTAGATAGTGGGATATCCAACTAGAAGCCAGAATATCCAGGAGCCCTATGTACTGCAATATCTTTCCAGAATTCATGACTGGCAGGAGAGATTCGTTCAGAATGCAGTAAGAAAGGCAGGCTATCCGGATCTGGCCGTATCCCATTGTGAAATTATTTCCTTTATTGGGAATAAAGGGCCATCTACCGCTGCTCAGATTGCTGCAACGATTTTGAAGGATCGATCTACAGTTACCATACTTGTTCGTAAGCTGGAATCGGCAGGCTTTTTGCGGCGTACGCCCAATGAAGCCGATGCTCGCTCAACATGGATCGTACTCACTGCCGACGGAAAAAGACTTCATCGCAAGCTTCTATCCGTATTCGGTCGGCTTCGGCGAACGGTACACAATGCGGTGCCGCAGAATGACAGGAAGATTCTGTACAAAAGCCTGGAGGCATTGTTTAAGAACCTTCCTTAAAGATTCGGTCCAACGCGCCGACAGACTTCGAAAATTCGGGCTGCGCCGTCCAGGCTGCCAGCGATATTCAATTTACAGTGATCCAGGGTTGTTGCTCATCCGGCAAAAGTAGCTTGCACTGGATTGGGACGGGATAGCACTGAAGAATGCCGGTCAATCGCGAAACGGCCCCGGTCATTGTTCTTGGCTGGCTTGTTGTAAACAGCATCCTGGGTATTGTTATCGCATCATTTGCAGGCTTTCTGGCCAGGCCGGACCCTCTGTCCGGAGTATTGCTTTCCTTAATGACCAACCACATTGTTGGCGGAGCAGGGGCACTATCGGGATACGCTGCCGGGCTTTTGCTTCCTGGCAGGGGTACAGCAAAATTCCTGGGGATGCTCTTTGTCTCTATCGTTGGGACCCTGAGCGGTTTGTACCTGGCCGGCATCGTGGCAGCCGGATCGGGGCAATGGTACGGTTCGGCTCTCGAATTCTGGAGCGTTTACAGCCTGCCGTCCATGCTACTGGCTATATTGCTTTGCAGCACCGCAGCCTATCTTCATCGCGAACAATGGTTTGGGAAGGAGACCGGGGCTTTAGAGGGCGATTCAGAGCAGGACGATTCGCATCGCTCTTTGAAGGGGAACGTATATTCGGCGCCCATAGCCACCACAGTTGGGCCAGGCGCAGAAACTGCGGCATCCGGCAGGGTGCTGCCATTCTTTAGCGAGGGACGGCACTATGTGATTCCATTCGCCGAAATTGTCTATTTGAGCGCTCGTAAAGAAGGCACCCTGGTTTGCACTACCAGATCGAGCTATTTTGGTAGTATTGCACTGGCGGCCGTTGCTCAGAAGCTGCCCGCCCAATTTCTGCAAATTCATAGAAGCTACATTATTTCGCTGGAATTCGTATCGCATTTTGAGTACGATTCCGGAGGAAACTACCTGGTGCATTTACGCGATGAAGAAGACTCAATCCTGCCGGTAAGCCGTTCTCGTGCACAAGACCTGAAATCGGCCCTGGGGCTGGATTGACAACGCCAATCAACCCTGGAACAGTAGCGATGGCCGGCCGATTCGTAAGGATCGACCTATGCACCCTTGCCAGCCAGGCGAATGCGGTGTAGAATTGGCGTATGAAAAAGCCTCCGCATCATACTCCCCGCCAGAATTCAACTATGAACCGTCGGACATTTCTCCATCTGGGATTGGGAATGGCAGCGCTTTCGGCTCCGGGCCAAACCCAGGCCAGGCCTCCGCTCAGGCTAACAGATCTGCCAGACAATACGGGGGACTTTGGGCTGGCTCGATCGCTTCTGGAGGAAGGGGACTATGTTGCAAAAATACAGGGCCGGTTACCGCCCGATCTTCAGGGCACCCTGTTTCGTAACGGCCCGGGTAGATTCGATCGAGGAGCCTATCGAAAACAATGCATTCTAGATGGCGATGGGATGATCCAGGCTTTTCGCTTTGCTGGCGACGGCAAAGTCCGTTACAGTAATCGTTTTATTCGTACCAGTAAATGGAAAGAAGAGGAAGCGTCCGGATCCTTTGAGTATGCCACCTGGACCACCAATGCGCCTGGAGGAATGCTTTTTAACCTGGGAGCGAACGTAGCCAACCAGGCCGGAGTATCGGTATGGCAGCGAAACGGAAAGCTCTATGCATTTGATGAATATGCAAAAGCCCACACTCTGAATCCTGCAACGCTGGAAACCCTGGAGGAGATGAGTCCCGGCGATGTTCCGGCGACGTTTGCCGCGCACCCAAAAAGAGATCCAGTGACCGGTCAGTGGATCCTGTTCGGATTGCAGATGGGACCGTCAACAACGCTGCACCTAACGATTCTTGATGGCCAGGATCGACTGATGCAATATCGTCCCTTCACTCTGGACAAGAACTACTATGTCCATGATTTCTTTGTCAGCCGTAACTATATCATCGTACCTTTACAACCCGCTATTATTTCCGTCCTGGGTATTCTTGCGGGCACCGCTTCGGTAGTGGATAGTATGCAATGGCAACCTGAGCTCGGTACCACACTTCTAGTATTCGATCGAAAGAACATCGCCGCCGAGCCCATTCGATTGCAGGCCGATCCGGTATGGATGTGGCATAGTTTCAATGCATTCGAAACCAGCGATGGAGAGATTGTGGCAGATTTTGTGGGCTACGATGCGCCGGACCATTTCCTGGGCGAAAATCCGGCCTTCTTTGCCATCATGCGAGGAATCCATCTACCATTCAAGAATGAGGGAAAGATCCGGCGTCATCGTCTAAACCTCGCATCCAGGAAAGTGCGCACCGAAATTCTGCATCATGGCGGTCATGAGTTTCCGCAGCTTTTTTCCGAGGAAAGCATGAAGGAACATCAATCTGGATTTGCTGTGATCGGGAACCAGCCCGGCTATTTTCCCGACGGCATTGCGCGTATCGATTTTAAGAGTGGCAAACGTCAGGAGTTTCACTTTGGATCCGGATTCTACACCGGCGAACCCGTGATCGCCCCGGGCCGATCGGGTCGCAAACATTGGGTATTGACCCTGGTCTATGATAGTAAGATGGATCGCAGTTTTCTTGGTATATTCGATGCCGCCTCCATTGCGGCCGGTCCGGTATGCCGTATCTGGCTCAGGCATCATTCTCCGCTGAGTTTTCATGGCGACTTTGCGCCGATTTGAATCGGGCATGAAACCCGCTTAATAGATGCAGACTGATCGATGTGACGTTTCGTTGCCCTTACTCAGCTCTAAAATGAGACATAAGATGTATTATCGGAAGCTGTATATTGAGCTGTCTGGTAAAGAATATCGATGCCCTGGATTGCGAAGTCGGATGCGACGTTCCAATGCCCTGAACCGTTGAAATCTGTTGCATTTTAGAATTTTATAGCTACATTAGCAAAATGCAATCGCAAGGGATACCCGCCGATTACGAATCGCTTTTTCGGGCAGTGCCGGACAAGGTCATGATCTTTGATCTTGACGGTCACTTATTGGCCTACCGAGAAACCGATAAAACGGTGCTGGGCATTCCCGGCGAAGAGCTGCTGGGGCGCAGCCCTTTCGATGTACTGCAATCTTCTTCGGCCAGGCAATTTAAGCGGGCCTTTGGTAGAATCAGGGATGGGTCACCATCCGAACGATTCGACTTCGAAACATCGGTGGACGGCCAGCACCGGGTCTTTGCCATCTTTGTCCGGCCCTACGAGAACGACCGATTCGTAGTCTTTGCAAGAGACATTACGGAGCGAATTCGTATGTCCCGAGAACTGCAAGAGGCCAGGCGGGAGGCGGAAGAATCCAGCGCCATGAAGTCCAGGTTCATGGCAAATGTAAGCCATGAAATTCGCACGCCCTTGAATTCGATTCTAGGCTATCCAAATGTTATTCTGGAAAGCATCGATGAGATGCCGCGCTCCGAGATTGCCGCCAATCTGCGGCCTATTTTACGATCTGGACAGTACCTGCTACGGATGCTTTCCGATCTTATTGATATTTCGCGTTCTGAATCGAGGGACTGGAAGATTGAGCGCCGCCCAATTTCTGTGGCAGACATAGTACAGCAATGCGCAGAGATTCTGCGGCCGCTTTCGCGGAGCCGATCCGTAAATCTGCAAATCTCGGACGAAGCATCGCATCTGGAAATGCTGGCCGATCGGGATCGGATTGCGCAGGTCGTAATTAACCTGGGGTCAAACGCAATCAAGGCATCGAGGCCGGATCAAACAGTGCAGATTACTTTTGGCGCAAGTAACCGAGCTCTTCTGATCCAGGTGAAAGATAATGGTCCTGGCATCCCTCCAGAGTATCAGAAAAAGGTATTTGAGCCGCTGTTTCAACTGGGAAATTACCGCGAGAAAGTAAACACCGGCACTGGTTTGGGTCTGACCATCGCAAAGCGAATTATCGAGCTTCACGATGGATCATTGAATCTTGAAAGCGATGAAAATGGCACCCACTTCCATGTGGCGCTACCGGGCATTCAGTCCGATGATCGTCAAAGCATACCGAAAACCGGCCTCACTGCACGGCGCAAATTTCTGGATTGGCCTCGCAGAGTACTCATTGCCGAGGATGACCATTTCAGTCGCATCCTGTTGAAGCGATTTCTGGAGCACAACGATGTGGAAACCATTTGCGTCGAAACGGGAGAACAGGCGGTGGCCCATGCTTTTGAAGATCTGGATGTGGTACTCACGGATATGCACCTACCTGGCATCAATGGGCATGAAGTCGCTACAACTTTGCACTGGCTGCATTCTCTCAAAGGACTAACGGCCCCAGTCATTGCGGGCATCAGCGGCGACGAAATTGACCTTGAGGAATTTCCTTCATTTGATGCTTCCATTCCCAAGCCATTTGAATTCGGAAAGATTTTCGCACGGCTGGAGACAGCCTGGGACAATGCCGGCGATCGGGCCCTGGGTTCCGGCATTTAGGCATTTGGTTTCTCCGATTTTGACAGGTACCAATGATCAAGCGGCCAGGGCTGCCCATCGGAGTCGGCGCAGGCAATATTGCCATTCGAGATGAATCTATGTAATTCGTTGACCGTGCCGTTCTATTTCGATACTGACATGCATCGGCCGAATTGCGAAGAAGCGGCCCGAAAGTGCAGGATAGGTGAATGAGCGGAATTTTTTCACGGGTAACCCACATAGGAGTCCATGCCAGTACCCCGCCGCTCGACGCAAAGTACATAGTCTTGCTGAACAGTTCCATACTGGTGGTCTTTGCAATTTCCTTTAGCTCAAACCTGGGCACCATTGCCATGGGATTGAATACTCCCCTGGCCTACATCAGTCTGGGTTACCAGGGGTCGATTCTAATGCTCATTTTGTTGGTGGCCGTGGGTCGCTTGACGATGGCGCGGTCGCTATTCGTTTTACTCTCCATTCTGTTTGTGGCTACAAATGCATTTTTGGAGGGCAAAGACATTGCCTTTCATCTGTATATGCTTCCAGTAATTTTGCTTTCTTATTTTCTGTTCCCTCCGAAAGAGCAAAACATTGCCATCGCATTCGTGGTAGCGGGCCTGGCAATATTCACGGGTCTGGAATTCTGGTTTCTCAATCATGATTCCATCCTGCCCATCGAAGCGCCCGACGCCGTTATTCGCACCAGCAAAATGACGATCTATGTTGGCCTGGGTGTGATGGTTGCCGGCTTTGGCTATTATATTCGCTCCACCTATCTACGCGCCGAAGAAAGCCTGGAAGCTGAGCGGACTCGCTCCGATGCTCTGCTGCTAAATATACTTCCGGCAGAAATTGCTGCTCGACTCAAGAACCGAGAAACCTACATTGCGGATCGATTCGATGAGGCTGCCATTCTATTTGCGGACCTGGTCAACTTTACAGTGGTAGCCGACCGCCTGCCTCCGGAATCGGTGGTGGCTCTGCTAAACGAGATCTTCAGCGAATTTGACGATGCCATCGCCGCGCTTGGCCTTGAAAAAATCAAGACCGTGGGCGATGCATACTTTGTAGCCGGCGGACTTCCGGCTGAGGATCCCGATGGTCTTCGTAAGATTGCCGAGCTAGCTATTACCATGCAATCGATTATGCGCCAGAAGTACTCCGACCAGTTTCAGATTCGTATTGGTATTCATTTTGGTCCGGTGGTGGCCGGCGTAATCGGAAAGAACAAGTTTGTCTACGATCTGTGGGGCGATAGCGTCAATCTTGCCAGTAGAATGGAATCCCACGGTATTCCTGGCGAGATACAGGTAAGCCCGGTTGTGCGCGAAGTACTGGGGAATCGGTTTCAATTTGAATCCAGGGGCTCGTTGGAAATCAAAGGGAAAGGAGCAATGGAAACATTTTTGCTAAAGGGTCGCCTCGATTAGCGAACGGTCTGCGGGCCCTCCCATTTAATTTGCAGTAGAGTGATATCGTCCTGGTCTTCCTGGGCGCGAAAGGCAGCGAACAGGGAGCAAACAGCAACTGCGAAGGATTCGCCGTCTAGATGAGAATTTCGTCGGATGGCCTCCTGCATGGAAGGAACCGATTCCACGCCCTGCCCTCGGTCCGGCACCTCAAATACCCCATCAGTGTACAGTATCAGGCGATCCTCTGGAAAGAGCTGATATTCCAGTTGCATGTATTGCATTTCCGGGCGCATGCCCAGAAGCGGCGCCTCGGGTCCTACCTCCACCACACTTCCATCGCTGCGCAAAATGTAAGGAGCTGGATGGCCGGCCCGACTGACTTCCAGAGCTCCACTGTCGGTATCCAGAATCGCATACACCGCACTCGTGAAGCGATAGCTGCTTACAGGAGCCAGAAACTCATTCATTCCGGACAACACGTCGGCGGCGGATTGACTGCGTTTATAGATGGTCTGGTGGGCCACATGAACGGCAGATGCATCTAAAGCGGCGGGCAGCCCATGCCCGGTCACATCGGCCACCAGAATTCCTACTCGCCGTCCGTGACGCACAAAGGAATAATAGTCGCCGCCCAGATAACTCATGGGCT
>JAGRNC010000259.1 GCA_020440935.1 Leptospiraceae bacterium
CTCAAAGACCATTGAATCGCCACGAAAGTAGGCGAGTCCAAACAGAAACGGAAAATTCCCGGGGCCCCTTTGCAGTCCTGTTGTTTCCGTATCCAGAAACAACACCTCTTCTCGGTGGATCAGACCGCCTTCTCTGGCAGCGGAACGGCCCACTAGCTCATCAATGTTGCAGACAAGTCCGCGTAGGGACTCTGCCAGTCGACGATTCCCAAATTCTAGATCTTCATAGAATACGCGGCGAAAGTAGAGATCGCCTTCCAGTCTTTGAAAGACGATTTCCATACCGGTAGTACTATCACCGATACGAAAGGCGACTTCCTCATTGTCGGATTCGCGCCCGATCCCGGGCCCTTGCAGGGGCTGCTTCTTTGCCGAGGCCTTCTTTTCTTGGCTTGTCGAAGAATACAGGGACAGCTTATCGCCAAGATCCATCGCGTCTAGTTTAGACGCGTACTAGGAATTTGCATGCTCTTTTTTGCGCGGGTACTCGATTTCAGCCACTGTGGAGCGTTTTTCCCAGACTTTGATGTATTTCAAGAAGTTGTAGTAGGCTCCAAGCACTGCGATGACTAACCCGGCCCTGCCGTCCAGAAATCCGCCCTTCCAAACATACATGGTCAGAAACTTTATGATCGCTTCCAGCAGACTGAACAGGACGCCGTTCCGTTTCCCGGCACGAATTCGCTCGCTGGCGAACAGGTCGCTGTAGCGATTTATCATAACTATGTGTTCCTGGATATTCCGGTAGCTGTAGTGCAACAAATCGGAGCGCAATCTGGACTGGGGGCCGGTGACTCGCACCTTCTCGTGAAAGGTCTTCCCGTAGAATCGTCCGCGGTCCTTTCTAAATAGGCGGATGGTATAGTCGGGGTACCATCCGCCAAAGCGAATCCATCGGCCAAGGTAGAAAGTTCGTCGCGGAATTGCGTAGCCATCGGGTAGCGGGCTTCCTTGATCGAATAGATGTTGGATCTCCTGCCTGAGGTCGGCGCTTACACGCTCGTCGGCGTCCAGAAAAAGTATCCAGGGCCCGGTAGCCTTTTCGATGGCAAAGTTCTTCTGAGCGACATAGTTGTCGAAGTCCCGATGTAACCAGCGCGCGCGGTGCGAGCGGGCGATTTCTTCGGTGCTATCGACGGAACCACTGTCAATGACCAGAATTTCCTCGGCGAAATCTAAGGATTCAAGGCAGGGGCCAAGGTTGCCTTCTTCGTTCAATGTGATGATGCAGGCCGATAGGCCGGGAATCGATTTCATTCAGATGAGAGAGTCAGGCTACATCGCGCTTGCTCACGAACTTCTCGCTGAACGGAATTTCGAGTCGCGCGATGGTGCGATCTTCGCGGATCATAATGCGAAAGAGTTTTGGATCCACTCCTTCTCCTTTTAAAAGAATGATAACCAGGGCAAGTCCCAGACCGGCGCCTTCCGATTCGCCCAGCATTGCCTGATCCATATAGAATTCGGCGATGTCGTTATAGCCCATTGCTTTCTTGAGCTTTTCGCGCATGGCATGCTCTTCCTGCGGGGCGATGGGCGTATTATTCACTACCTCGATGGTCAAACCCGTATCATCAAAGTTAAAATCAATGAGAACAAAGTAGCCTTTCCGGCGGGCCTTCATCCCGTATTCTAGAGACATCTTTTCGCTGAATGTATCCCGGTACTTTGCAATCCCTTCGTCGTACTGGGCGGCATCCTTGATGTTAAGACCCACTTCATCGAAGAAGATGCGCTTTTGATTGGCTTTGCATCCGTTGATGACCAGCTCTTTGAGGATCGTGTAGAGGGTATGGATGAGTGGAGCCTTCTGCGTTTTATCGAGAATGCTCTCCAGCGCATATTGTATGTGCTTTTCCACCATCTCCGTCATCCGGTGGGTCTTGAGTGTCAGGTACCGTCCATTCTTCACGGCCACCTGGATATTCTCATTAATTTCCTGAAGAGAAGGCTGGCTCACGGTTCAAAACTTCCGAAAATTGTACATTCGTCAAGAAATGCTTGTTTCTGGCTGTAGTAAAAATCGGCTAGCTGTAGCCCTAAGATTATGAAGATTGCACTGATTCGACACGGTGAGGCAGAAAACACTCTGCCCGATGAACACCGAAGCCTCTCTGCCCAGGGAAAGCTGGACATAATGTCCCTGGCTACATTCCTCAGGGGCACGCGCTGGAAATTTCAATCCGCTTTTCACAGTCCGCTCACAAGAACCACTCAGACTGCAGGCATTCTGGCAGATGGCCTGGAGTGCGAAAAGGAACCCTGGACTGTGCTTCGTCCCGGCGCCAGCCCGGAAGGAGTGGCCTCGGAACTATCTACCTTGAAAGCTAGCGGTGCATTTGCCCTTGTTTTCCATATGCCCGATGTGGCCAGGGTTGCTTCGTATTTTCTCGGCACTTCGGAATCATCTTTTTACATTCCGCCGGGAACGGTAATTGGCCTGAACCTACCGGCTCGGCCTTCCCCGGGTAGCGGGCTGCTATTGTTTACGCTTCAGCCAGAGTTCTCTGCGGGATTGGCTGTTCGGTCCTGAGATCAACCCACGATTTCGGCTCGGCCTTTCAGGGCCACCTCGCGGTAATAGTTCACTGCTTCTAATTCAGTTCCAGGGCTTGCAGTAGTCTGGTCGCCACAGCACTTTTGCTATAATTCTTGCTTACATAGGCCCGACCCTGTTCCAGACTCTTCTGATCGAAAGTTGCACAAAGTAGACGCGATGCGCCGTCCAGAAAGCTGGGCGCATCGTAGTACAATAGGCCACAGCCCGAGCGGTGAGAATGTCCGGCCAGAACTGGATTGTTGCCGTTCAGTAGCACCGGGCACCCCATGCTCATAGCCTCAAGAGTCACAATGCTAAAACTTTCCAGCATAGAAGGAACAATCAATCCTGAGCAACGCCGGAGCAGATCCCGCTTCATTTCTTCATCCACAAAGCCCAGGTGACGGGCAAAGTCGGGTAAGTCTCCCACAGATCCAGATCCAATGATCGTGAACTTAAAATCAAATAGCTGGCGGAGTTGCGAAAGTTGGGACAGCAAGAAATCGGTGCCTTTTCCGCCATCCCATCGCCCGATGTAAAGAAGCTCAGAAACCTTGTCCCCGCCGCCCTGCGTAGCCGATGGCGGATCGTTGGGTTTGGCGCCCGCATTCCGGGCAAAATCCAGGGAGCCCGATTCTTCACTGTGTAGCCTATCGGCCTCCGGTCTTTCTTCCGGCGATGCAACGGGCGCTCCAACGACAACGCCGCCCTTTACATTCCAGATTTGTGCGGCCAGTTCCCCTTCTTCCAATGTATTCCAGATTAGATTTCTGAATCGTCGTACCTGACTTCGGATTGCATAGAAGCGGGCCGGTCGCTCATCGTGTAAAGTGGGAACAAGGTAATTCTTCTGGACGGGAGTTACCTGCGCTCCCGCAAGCACAGGATAATAGAGGTAGGTCATGTACAAAAACCGATCGGCTTTCGCTTGCTTCAAAGCATCCACAAGGCCGGGACAGTATGGCCCCTGCGCACGAATCCACTCCCATCCTGCAGCATAACCCGAGGGGCTTTCCATTCGGGCCTGGTATTTATGCAGTTTCTTATCCAGCGATCGCCAGTAATCACCTCTAGTTCCCTCAGTGGGAAATCGAATAACGGAAATCCCATCTTCCTGGGCGGGCCCCGATGGATAATGGTTTTCCCAGGTGCCCGAATCCCTGGCAGTAGAAGTGTAGACAGTCACTTCATGTCCGGCATCGCGAAGAAGCGTGGCATACTCCAGGGCTTCCCTCTCGGATCCACCGGCGAAATCCACACCGAATCGAGCGACGATAATGGTAACTCTCATCTTCGCAATGCCGGGTTGATTTTGTTTAGCGCCAGTTCCATGCGACGGTTAATGGCCATTTGGGAAAATTCTATCTCGTAGCGCCTCCGAGCGTTGCTGCGCCCCATGTCCTCATACCTACACCGCGAAAGCCAATCCGCCACAGCTTCCTCCGTGAAGGAAATACCCGATGCACCGAGGGTTTCCTCCAACGCAGATTGTTGGCCGATGAGGATAGCCGTGCCCAGTGCCATTGCTTCCAGCACCGGAACACAAAAACCTTCGTGTTCGCTAAAGCTGACCAGCACATCGCTGCTCAGATAATACGCTTTGAGCTTATCCTCCGACGCTCGACCGACAATGTCCACGGATAAATTCTTACAATGCGCGATGGCATTCTTTACTTCCGAGGCATAATTCTTAAGTGCACTGTGTAACGAACCCACAATACGCAGATTCGCCTTCCTGCCCAAGCGCCGGAGAGCCCCCTCCAGCACGGTTATGGTGGCCACAAGATTCTTATTTGGTACGATTCGCCCCACAAATAAGATCTGCAATTGCTCCTCAAAAGAAAGCCCGGATGCCGGAATTAAAGCCCAGTCGTCTACACGATGAAAGGGCGGAACGACAACCATTTCTCCACGCCAACCAGCATCCAGGAGCTCCCTGCGATTAAAATCGCTCACAGCCAACGTCAGCTGAGGCGAAAGCTCAATTACTCGGCGGCGACCTTCTTCGCATGCATTG
>JAGRNC010000260.1 GCA_020440935.1 Leptospiraceae bacterium
TCGAGCGCTCAACTGTCTGGCGGCATAGATGGCCAACCCCGGATGCTTCTGGAGCAAAGCATGGAATGCGGCCGGGCTCAGCCGCCAGGCCACTGTATCCATGGTGGCGTAGGCATTTTCTGTTCTTACGGTTCCGTGTAATAATGCTTCAATGCCAACGCATTCCAGAGTTCGGTATCGATTGATTTCCCGTTGCGATTGCCCTGCACGCACTCGCATGGCCACCAGGCCCGATTCGATAAAATACAATCCATCGGATTCATCGCCCTGTCCGTAGATTCGTTCGCCCGCACTATAGGATTTGTATTTGAATTCCGGAATAAGGGCAGCCAGATCCTCGGCGGACAGTGCACGGAAGAAGGACGATCGCCCCAGAAGGCCCGTCAATGCATCCTGGTTTTGATCCTGTTTCGCAAATGCATCCAACCATTGGTCGAGAAGATGCTTATCCAGATACCCCTTTCGCAAAAGTACTTCGCCAAGCGGCAATCGAAACTCTTTATCCAGACGGATTTCATGGATTTCATTTGCGGAAAGCGCTCCAGTCTCCAGAGCCAGTTGCTCTACGCTTTCGCCTTCGCCGAGCTTTTCGATAATAGCGTTGTATTCCGTATGGCTGAGTGTATTTCCCAGCAACTGCAAGATCGATTGCATTCGCATAACTTCTTTCTGGAAAGAAAGTGCATCTAATAGCTGGGCTGAGGTGATTACATTATTTTTAAGAAGGAATTCTCCAAATAGTTGAATACGACTCATTGCCATACCAGGGCATAACCTGGTCGCATACCGTCAATTCCATGATCGCATCCGGAAAATACTTCTGGAATTTTCTTCAGGTTTGTGGCAAGACGGACCGGAGAGGTGCGCGATGCATAGCAGAGTATTTCGATTGATCCTTATCTTGATCGCTTCGGCGTTTACGGCCTTTTTCTTCTTTTATGTGGTTCCACCGGCCATGGCTTCCGGAGACATGGTTGGCGCGATCATGGGGGGATTCGTTAACCCTTTTGCCGCAGGATACTCCACGGACGTTATACTTTGCTGGGTAGTACTGACGGCCTGGGTTCTCTATGAGGGAAAATCGGTACAACATGGATGGGTTTGCATTCTACTTGGCATTGTTCCCGGAGTGGCTGTGGGGCTTTCTGTATTTTTGCTTTTAAAGTTCTTTCCCAGAGCACAGACCTAATCCGTACACCAGCACGCCATCGCTAAAGATATACCGCGGCAAATTCGATTCGGCAAAAGTTGACCATCCCCAGGATACTCGGTTGATTTATGCTTGTCTCTGGTAGGCAATAGCAGAGCATTACTGTGTGCGATTGAATTTTTTCAATATTGATTTCCATTGCATTAGTATCATTTTTCTGACTCTCTGGATAGGCCAATGCTCGGTAGATGTGCAGCAAGCTCCGGTCGGAAGCAAGCCTGAGTCCGGTCCCTCCTTATGCTCGACCCCCATCTTGCTGGGAGATATACTTGTGCTTTCTTTCGCAAACCGATACGAGAGCCTCGCATGGCGAGAATATATTCGCGGATCAATTATACGTAGCCGACTCGCCAATTCTGCCGGCGATGTATCCAAGGTTGTCCCCATTCCGGCGGAATACCTGGTGCTGGATGCGACGATTAGGCCTCACTTGAATGATGGCTATAACTGGTGGTGGACCTGGCCTGCCGTATATCCGTTTACAGGATTCTGGCCGGTTCAGAGGCGGATTGCAGATTACACAATAACCGTAGAATACAAGATCATGGATCCGCACCAGCAAGTAATTAAGAATGGAACCGTGAGCGTTCAGGATCGCTCGGAGCTTATTATTTTCGGCTTTTATCGAACATTACCTCTGGAGCAAATGATCTATCGTAGCAACCTTGAGGTCGTCCGGAACTGGATGGATGCTCTGCGCGATGATTTGTCCCGACTGCCCGCCTGTGCCGTCCATAAATCCGATGAAAACCCCAGTGCTGGTCGGAAATAATGTGCAATCATCGAGTTGCGACCACGCGGCGTAAGGGAATCATTCGAATAACCGCATCGGTACTGGCGCTTTTCTTAACCTGTTGTATCTCTCTTCCCGAGGAACCGGTCACAGGCAAGCCCGACTGTGTTACCGAAATGTATGCACTGCGAAGAGAGCTGGCAGGGCTAAAACAAGAAAATCGATTGGTTGGTATTAGCATCGGCTGGACGTTAGCTGCTTCATTCTTCGTACCGCCGGCCTTTCTATACGCAGGCGTTATTGGTCCTGTATGGATGAGTCGAAATTATTCAAAGGCTGAGGAACTGAAAGAAGACTGGGTCCGAAATTTCTGCCGCTCGGATAACGAAAAACTGCTGGAAGACAAAAACCAATCGCAATTTTTAGATTAACAAAGTCACAGCAAAACTGACGAGTAGCAACCATGTTTCAAGTAGAATCCATCGGAAATAGAATCGAAATCACAATGAGCGGCGCCTTAAATGCAGAATCGATGAAAGATGCTCTGGATCAAATTCAAGAGAAATGCTCGAAGATCGAAAATGGCACAATGCTGTACGACGTTGTAGACTTTCATTTGCCCACCCTGGAAGCCATTATGATCGAATTTTCCAGGCTTCCTTCCATGATCGGGCTCCTGGGCAAATTCAAGCGGGCAGCGGTGCTTACGGATTTGCACTGGCTGGGCGGAATTAGCATTTTTGAAGGTTTGTTGATCCCAGGCCTGTCTATAAAGGCATTCCGAAGGGATCAGAAAGCAGAGGCCATTGAGTGGCTGGAGGCAGAATCCTGAGCAATGCAACCCGGAGGCGCGAATTTCCACTTGCTATTCGGGACTAATTTGCCGTAATAATTAGTAATGGAAGCCCGGATTAGAGAAGAACTTATCCGCCGTGGCGATGCGGCCTTCGAAGAGGAAGATTTTCATCGTGCCCGGGAATTCTACACCAAGGCCGATCACAAAGAAGGATTAATCCGGATTGGCGATTTCTACATGTTCGAACGCAGGCTTCCGTTGATGGCTTACGGATACTACAAGAAGGCGGGCGCGCAGGCAAGAGTGGACGATTTGCACCGACGCATGATCGGAGCATTTGCTCAATGGGTGGGACCAGAAAAGATCAAAGATAACTCTCTGGAACAGGTCTATGCGCCCGATGAATTAATGAAACCGGACAAAGACGGAATGATCCGAGTGCCAGTAGCGTCAGCGCTACTAAAAGAAGCCCGCAAAATCCTCGAATCACAACAGTAGATGAAAGGGGCCCACATAGCCGGAGTGGGTAGTAGAATCATCCACATTGCTGATTCGCATAACAACATAGATTTTCCGGCCTGGCTCCTTTATCCAAGTACGCAAACGCCGATCGATACGCATATTGGCCCCTTTCCCATATCAGTCTGTCCCGAAGGGCCCATCGCCGAAGGACAATTCCCGCTGGTTATCATTTCGCACGGCGGCGGCGGATCGCACCTGCTATATCGAACGATTGCACTACACCTGGCAGGCAACGGATTCTTCGTTGCCATGCCCGAGCATTACGGGAACAATCGAACGGACAATTCACTGGGCGATACCGATCGAAATATAGCGCTTCGCACCCATCATATCTCATTGCTAATCGATGAATTATTGAACGCCACCGATGGTCCTTCCGGGTCAAGACTGGGACTGATCGGTCATTCCATGGGTGGGGCCACCGCGCTTGCTCTGGCAGGAGCAAAGCCGTGGTCCAGACAGCGCCTCCCGATTCCAGTTACATCAGATAATCGAATCGCCGCACTTGTGTTACTGGCCCCTGCCACGGCATGGTTCCAGCATCCGGACTCATTCGAGGAAATCACTGTCCCCATCCTGGCCTACCGGGCGCAGCACGATTCCATTACTCCCAGGTGGCAAACCGAGCTTTTAGTCGAAAAGAAGAAGGTCGGCCCAGTTCCGATTATCAGAGAAGTGCCAGGGGCCGGTCATCTTTCTTTCCTCGCGCCCTACCCGGAATCAATGAAGAGACCGGACTTTCCCCCTTCACAAGACCCGCCGGGTTTTGACCGTGTTACTTTTCACGAAACCTTAAAGAGCGAAATCCTCGAGTTTCTGAGCGAGCTACTTTAACCTGCCCTCTGCCCGGGACCTGAACAGAGCCCGACGCTCGCTACGTTAGTAAACAAGGCATAGACCAGTAGAAAAAGAGATAAATAGATTGGCAAAAACCCGATGTCGGCCCATCCCTGATGATAGATGGCCGGAGTTTCTCGAATTAAGGATCTGCGTCGACCACGGGATTGGCTCATCCTTACCGCCATTGGTATTCTCTGTGTCGAACTGAATCTGGTTTCTGTATTCTATCGCACCGATCAAGCGCTCTATCTACCCTGGTTTACTGGATTCTTGTTCGCATGCGCGTACCGGGTTCGCTGGCGATTCCTCCCGGTTCTCGGTATAATACACATAGTCAGACATGCAATCGTCCTGGAGCATCTGGGGCTCAAGAACTCCTGGGCCATCGCCACAGCCTTTTTTATCGTTCTTTTGATTCCCACCTTGATTACGGCAAAAGCGTTGATCCGTTC